>NZ_JBHSPY010000012.1:0-72974 GCF_042658245.1 Neisseria weixii | reverse complement strand
ACCCGATAAAGGGGCTGATTGGGGGAAATACGGACGGGAAACACGTCTGAAAATGAAAAAACGGTTACCTGATTGTTCAGGTAACCGTTTGGATGGGACGGCCGGTATTTCGCAAAGGTCTCGGCTTTTTTTATTCGGAAAAAAATTTAAACGACCTCAATCACGCTGAAACCTCGCCGCCAAAATTTCTGCCAACATATCAAACACCACACGCACCCGCGTCGGCGTAACGCTGCGTTGCGGCCGGTAAAGATACGCCACCCATTTTTGTTTTGGAATATCGGGCAATAATTCCACCAATTCGCCCTGGCGCAAATAAGGCTCACACAACCAATCGAGCACATAAGCTACCGCCCTGCCCGAGCGCGCCGCCGCCAGCGTGTTGTGTACAGTATTACCGATGCACACCGGTTTGGCCGGAAACAAACTTTGCTGATCGTTGAAATACCATGCCCAATAGCGGCCGTTGTTCAAATCATGCTCGGCATTGAGCGGGTAGCGTTTTTTCAAATCGTCCAAATCTTTCGGCAACCCGTATTCAGCCACCAATTCGGGCGCGGCGACAATCCGTTCCTGAACGCTGCCCAATTGCTTCACAATCAACAAACTGTCTGTCGGTGCTTGGCCTATGCGCACACCAATATCAATTTGCGCCTCCACCGCATTGACCCGCACGGTATTTTTCTGCCAGTCCAACACCAGCTTGGGATAGGCTTTCAGACGGCCTAATAATTCGAGCAACACATTCTCTTCATCAGGCAAATCCGGCACCGTCACCCTGACCATGCCGCCCATCTCTTCTTCTTTCCGTTTTTTGGCGGGGACAAACACACGCTCGCTTTCATCCAAAAGCTGCTGCGCCTGCGGCAGAAATTCTCGCCCGAAATCGGTCAATTTGGTTTGGCGCGTGTTGCGCTGGAAAAGCGGCTCGCCCAAATAATCTTCCAATTCCGCAATGACGCGGGTTACCACCGGCGGCGACACGGCCAAGCGGTTGGCGGCTTCTTTAAATTGCAGCGTTTCGGCGGCGGTGCAGAAAATTCGCAAGGCTTCAAGTTTGTTCAACATGATTTCTATTTTAGAAATTATCAAATCCAGTTTTATGAATATACATGAAATTAACTGCGGCCTACAATTGATTCATCGATAAGGCCACGCTTTTCAGACGGCCTACTGATTATCTTAAAAGGCCGTCTGAAAAACATTATTCCATAAGACAAAACATGAAACGAAACAACCTCAAAACCCTTGCTTCTTCCCTCATCGCAGGCGCATTAATGTTATCCGGTGCAGCTTCGGCTATAACCATCACCTCAATTAAAGGCGTAGAAACTATGCAACTGACACAAGAATGGGACAAAGTTTTCCCCAAATCCAACCAAGTCGAACACCACAAAGTCACCTTCAAAAACCGCTACGGCATTACCTTGGTCGGTGATTTGTATGTACCGAAAAATGCCCAAAGCCGTCTGCCTGCCATTGCCGTGAGCGGCCCGTTCGGCGCAGTAAAAGAACAATCCAGCGGCTTGTACGCGCAAAACTTGGCCGAACGCGGCTTTGTCACGCTCGCTTTTGACGGCTCCTACACTGGCGAAAGCGGCGGGCTACCGCGCAACGTGCCTTCGCCTGAAATCAACACCGAAGACTTCAGCGCGGCGATTGATTTCTTAGGCCTGCAAAACTTCGTCGACCGCGAAAAAATCGGCCTGCTCGGTATTTGCGGCTGGGGCGGTTTCGTGTTGAATGCCGCCATTGCCGACACGCGCGTCAAAGCCGTCGCCACCAGCACCATGTACGACATGACCCGTGTAGCGGCCAACGGCTATGAAATCACACTCGACCCCGACGGCCGATACGACCGCATTGCCGCGCAAAATGCCGAGACGCGCTACAAAATGAAACAAGACATGAACAACGCCCGTTGGGAAATGGCACAAAACGGCTATGCCACCCTGCTGCCTGCCAACAACCTGCGCAAAGAAGATTTCACCGCCGACACCGCGCAATTTATCCGCGAATATTCCGACTTTTACACCACCCAACGCGGCTTCCACCCACGCGCCGTCAATTCCGATCCCAAAGGCTCATGGACGGTAACCGGCATGCTGCCGCTGATCAACATGCCGATTCTGCAATACGCCGCCGAAATGCGCACACCGGCCTTAATCGTACACGGCGAAAAAGCGCACAGCCGCTACTTCAGCGAAGATGCCTTCAAGTCTTTAGGCAGTAAAAACAAAGAGCTGTATATCGTACCGGATGCCACTCATGTGGATTTATACGACAACGAAGCAGGCAAAATTCCGTTTGATAAATTCGAACAGTTTTTTAAAGCCAATTTGAAATAAGCAACATGCCGTCTGAAAGAATATACTTTTCAGACGGCATGTATTTTCAGGCTACCTGAAACCCTATTGGATTGGAAAAACAATGAAAATATTACTGCTGTCAGCCGCCCTGCTTCTCAACGCTTGCCATGCGCAAACGCCCAATCACCCGCCTGCACAGGAACAAACCATGAAAACACCCACCGCCCAATCTGCCCGCATCATCGTCAATCATCAGCCTTTTGAGATAGAACTGGCAAACAACCCCACCGCCCAAGCGTTCGCCGAATTACTGCCGCTTGAATTATCCATGAAAGACCATTTGGGCAATGAAAAATTTGCAGCCCTGCCCAAATCATTGCCGAGCGATGATAAACGCGCAGGACAAATCCATGCGGGCGATGTCATGCTTTACCAAGGCAAGACGCTGGTGGTATTTTACGAAAACTTCCATAGCAATTACCGCTATACGCGCATCGGCAGAATCACCCAAACAGATACTTTGCAAAACGCTTTGGGAAGCGATGGGGTGAATGTTTCTGTTGAATCAGGCCGTCTGAAAGATTAATTTCAGACGGTGTTTCGGCAGAAATCGGCATTCCGCTGTCACAGAAAACAATTATGTTAGAACAACTTATCATTCAACTGTACCAAAAGAAAAATACCCGGCAAGCTGTACAGATGGCGGCGTATATGAGGAATCAGTTCCCGTTTTTAGGTATCCGAACGCCCGAACGGAAAAAATTGTGCACCGCCTATTTCAAGCAGGAGAAAGCGAAAAAGCATATTGACTGGCAAGCTGTCGAACGCCTTTGGGCATTGCCGGAGCGTGAATTTCAATACATTGCCGCCGATTATTTGCGCATCATGCAGTCGTTTTTGACCGAGCAGGATTTGTCCCGTTTGCAAAAACTGGTCATCACCAAATCGTGGTGGGATACGGTGGATAACTTGGATCGAACCATTGGAAATATCCGCTTTCCCTGCCAAACCGTCGATGACGCAATGTTGGCGTGGAGCAAGGCGGACAATATCTGGTTACGCCGTGTGGCCATTAACCATCAGCTTTTACGCAAAGAGAACACTAAACCAGATCTGTTAAAACGGATTTTACTGAACAACCTCAACCAAACCGAGTTTTTTATCAATAAGGCAATGGGCTGGATTTTGCGTGATTATTCCAAAACCAATCCCGAATGGGTGCGGACGTTTATCGCCGAAAACAAAGCAGGCTTGTCCCAATTGACTATCAGAGAAGCAGAAAAGTATTTGTAGCCCTGTAGGTACGGTTAAGCCGCCGCAAACGGCGTAATCATACGACAGACTGTGAATGTTTAAAAAAAGCCATGCGCCCGGCAAGCGTGCGTACGGTTACGCTTTGCTTGGGCAAAGCTGACCCGTATCTAAGGCAATAACGCCATGGTTTGGCGTGAACAGGCCGTCTGAAAGTGATGTTTCAGACGGCCTGTTTGTTTTTGCATGGCTCACAAGCAGTCAAACTTTCCCGGAATTTTGTAAAGGGAAAAGGATACATGTTAAAGTAAATTCACAAACCTGCGACGGCACCCGCTTGTAGTGCTGCTGAAAACACGGTAAGGAAGACGCCTATGTCCGACAATTTGTACACCAAACTTATTGCCCAAGCGACACTCGCCCCGTCAGGACACAACACCCAGCCTTGGCGGTTCGACATACAAGACGACGGCACAATTTGCATAACGCCCGATTTACGCCGCGCCTTGCCGATTGTAGACGGCGACAACAGAGAGCTTTTTATCAGCTTGGACTGTGCCGCCGAAAACCTTGCACTTGCCGCGGGCGAGCAAGGCTATGCAACCCAAGTCCACAGTAACGAAACCACGGGCAGCATCCGCATTCATTTGGAAAAACAAGCCGTTGAACCTAATCCGCTTGCCGCCCAAATTGCACGCCGCCAACCCAACCGCAGCCTGTATTCCGCCCGGCGCATTCCTGATGACGTGGTTGCCCGCTTGCAGCAAATACCCGCCGAAGCGGGCACGCACGTCTGTTTATACGCCAACGGAACCCCTTCTTACGCCGAAATCGGCAAATATAGCAAATAAACATATTCTCCGATACAATTCCCCCATGGCCTGTTCAGAAGACTTCAAACAACCCGTACTCAAAAAACTCCGTCAAGGACGGTTCGCAGAGCCGCAAAAGAATCCGGCATCACCATCTCCACCATCACGCTTTGGAGACGCCCTCCGGCTCCCCAAGCCCCTCCAAAGCAACGGAAAACCCGCAAAATCAGCGCCCAGGCACTGCTCGAAGATGTCGGGCGTTATCCTGATGCCTATTGCTGTGAAAGAGCGCAACGCTTTGGCTGTTCCCATACCGCCATACACAAAGCATTAAAGCGATACGGCATCAGCTGCAAAAAAAAGACCAACCGCCATCCGAAAGCCGGCAGAAGGCTCAGAAAAAACTTCCTGAAGTTACTGCACCGCTACATCCGCCGTAACCGTCCGGTTGTTTGTTCAGACGGGAGCTGATTCGGAAAATCCTGTTACCGGCCTTACGCTTATGCGCCAAAAAGCCGGCGTTGTTATGCGCTTCATGATTGGCAGGGGCATCATCAGACCAATGCCGTTGGAGCGTTATTTCACGGCAAACTGTTTGCCGTCGGGCTGTTTGGTTGCAGTATTGACCGCCGGATATTTGACGCTTGGGCGGAGCGGGTTTTGATTCCGGAGCTGCCGCAAAACAGTGTGGCGGTGATGGATAATGCGGCGTTTCATAAGGGTAAGGCAGAAGCCTTGCTGAAGGAAAAGGGGCATACCGTGTTATGGCTTCCGCCCTATAGTCCCGATCTGAATCAGATAGAGAAAAAGCGGGCTTGGATTCGGGCTTGGATTAAAGGTGTTGGGAATCGGCTGAGAATGGCGGATGTGGATTGGCTATTTCAGGCGTGTATCGATAAATAAGTTTATTTGCTATATTTATTCCCTTCTCAAAATTTCATCGGCCAATCATATCCAAAATAAAAAATGCCGTCTGAAACTGTTCAGACGGCATTTTGATGGTTTTAGTAACCCGATTACATGAAGAAAATCAGCGCTGCCAAGACGGCAATCACCCCATAAATCGTCATAGGAATCACAGTTTTCTTAATAATTGCGCCTTCGGATTTGTCGATACCCAATACACTACACACGGCAATAATGTTGTTGATGCAAACCATATTGCCCATAGCACCACCGACCGACTGCAAAGCCAAAATCAGCGTCACCGACAAGCCGGTATCCAAGGCGATTTGCTGCTGAATCGGACCGAAGGTCAGGTTGGATACGGTATTCGAACCTGAGAAGAATGCACCGATGGCGCCCAAATAAGGCGAGAAGTAAATCCAGTTGTCACCGGCCATCGCCGCAAATTCTTTACCGATGATTTTTACCATCGAATCATCGCCGCCGACCATCATCAGTTTCACCATAATCAGCGCGCCCATCAAGGCAAGCAACGGTTTTTTGGTTTGGTTGAAAGTGCCGACATAGAATGCCCACGCATCTTTGAATTTGGTTTGATACAGCAGGATACAGATCCATACGGTAATCACAAACGGAATCCAAGCAGGGACATACAGGGTTTGGTATTTTTCCGATACGGCTTCGCCGAAAATATTACCAAACACAATCGTCAGCGATTGGGTAACGGTAATGTCGCTCAATCCCGGCAGCGAGAAGCTGAACCACGGTTCGCTGCTGGTGAGCAAGCCTTTGATGCCAAGCTGTTTGATACGGGTAATGACCAACATCCCGATCAGCATGCCCAATGGCGCCAATGCTTTGGCAACTTGGACAAACGGTACTTTCTCGACATTCGTATCTTTCGGATAGTCTTTGCTCAAGCCCCAACTGTGATTGGCGGCAAATACGGAAATCAACAGACCAATCGCACCGGCCACCAATGATGGAAACTCTTCATTGATCATCGCCAAAGCCACGTAAGGAATGGTACAGGCCAAAATGCTGATGTACACAAAGACGATGTTTTTGCGGATTTCCGCCCACGGCACGATAAAGCTCAGACCGATGACCGGGATAATGAAACCGGCGAAGAAATGCATGATACCGGTTTGCCTACCGATTTCGAGAATGTTTTCCGGCGTCAGATTCAACGGAGCGAAGCCGAACCAGGTTGGCGTACCGACTGCACCGAACGATACCGGAACCGAGTTCATCACCAAAGTGAAAATGGCCACTTTCAAAGGATTGAAACCCAAACTCATCAGAATCGGCGCAGCAATCGCGGCAGGCGTACCGAAACCGGAAGCACCTTCAATCATAAAGGCAAACGCCCAGCCGATAATCATCAGCTGCGCCACCGGATTCGGGTTGATGTTGGCCAGCCATTTGCGGATTATGTCGATACAGCCGGTGGTTTCCATCATGCGGTTGAACATAATTGCGCCGAAAATCACGGTTATCGGCGTTAAAGTCGATACCAGGCCGGAAGCGGCGGTGGCGTTCAGCAGCATAAAATCATCGCCGAAATAGGCGATTTTGATCACATAGATCAACAGCGCCACAATCGGCAGCGCGATATAGGAAGGCATACTGTTTTTTTTCACCATCAGCCAAATCAGCAGGACGATGGGGAAAATACTGAGAAAAAGTGCCATACAAAAATCCTTGTATTACGTGTAAAGCATTCAATCAAGACAACCAAATAAAAAACGCTTGCCTTAATTCACTCTTAAACCTGCAGCTATTAAGGAAGCCTTGTTTAAAATTGGTCACACCAATTTACTTATTATGCCGATTACTTTACGTAATCCTATGTAAGCGGTCAAGTTTTTTCTGATTACTGTTAGATAAACCCATCAAAATGCAAAGAATTATTTGAAAAATTAATATATTATTATAAATACTTCAAAAGTATTAGATCGGATACGAAAATATTTTTAAAACCTGTCTGCTATGGTTAAACATAAATGTTGATGTATTTTCAACAATGAATTAAAAGTATTCATAAATATTATTTGATTATCAAATAATATTCATAAAATAATTAAAATTTCTGAAGAGATACTATAAAAGAACTACATCTCAATACTCATCTACCCTTAAACACACATCATGCCGTCTGAAATGTACTTCAGACGGCATTGATTATGAATTTCAGCGCTTATTCCATTTCTGCCCATTTATGTGTTTGCACACTTAATTGCCAATGTACAAGCGCATTGGTGCGGCTGTTGAGCAAACCTATTTGGCGGATGGTGTCGTAAATATTCATTTCGCCGTTTCGCTCGCAAGGCGACAAATAAAAATGCTCGGCCTGGATTTTCTGCTCGATTTGTTCGCAAAAGGCCAACACATCACCGTCGGCAACCACCCGCACTTCATCGGCCTTTTCAATACAGCTTCTGGCATATTTATCTGCGTAACATGCTTTTGGGCTGGTGGCGACAAAATCGATTTGCGGCGATACCGGATTGAGACCATTGGTTTCCATGCACAAATAATAACCTGCTGCTTTGAGCGCATTGAGCAAGGTATCCAAATGCGGCTGAATAGTTGGTTCACCGCCGGTAATGATGATGTTGCGCGCGCGGTGGTTTTTCAGACGGCCTAAAATCTCGTGCAGACTCATCATTTCAAAGCACAGATAATCCGTATCACACCACGAACAAGCCAAGTTACATTTGCCCAAGCGGATAAAAATAGCGGGCATACCGGTGTTGTATCCCTCGCCTTGCAGGCTTTCAAATATTTCAACAATACGGTATTGCGGATTAATAGGCTCAATTGATACCATCATGCTCCCTCATATTCAGCGCAGGAAGTTGGCGTTTCCCAGAGCTTGACGCTGCACACTTTTAAGCCGGCGTGCTTTAATCGCACAAACATCTCTATGCTCATGTTTTCGGCGGTGGTACGGCAATTTAAGCGCAAGGTTTTCATGTTCCAGCCGTCTAATAAAGCGGCGATTTGGCTTTCGCGCTCATTGCGGCCATCATAGATAAAGGCATGATCAAAGGGGGCGATGATTTCTTGTTTGACAATGGTTTTTAAATCAGTGAAATCCATCACCATGCCGTCTTTGGCACCGCCTTGAATCAGGCCGTCTGAAACGGTGATTTCGAGTTTGTAGGTGTGCCCGTGTACGTTTTGGCACTTGCCATCGTGACCATCAAGCATATGTGATGAATCGAAAGAAAAGATTTTGGTGATTTTCATGATGTATTCTTTGAGGCCGTCTGAGCATTCAGACGGCTTTTGTTATGGAGAGAATGAAGAAGAATGTGTTCAGACGGCCTGTTTGCCCGCCAGATATTCCTGCAAACCGCGTTCACGCAATACACAGCTCGGACATTCACCGCAGCCGCCGACCACACCGTTGTAGCAGGTATGCGTTTGCTCACGGACATAATCCAAATAACCCAACTCATCGGCCAGTGCCCATGTTTGTGCTTTGGTGAGATACATCAAAGGCGTGTGGATTTGAAAATCATAATCCATCGCCAAATTGAGGCTAACGTTCATGGATTTGACGAACACATCTCGGCAATCGGGATAGCCGGAAAAATCGGTTTCGCAAACGCCAACAATGATGTGTTTAATGTTTTGACCTTTGGCATAAATAGCAGCATACATTAAAAACAAGGCATTGCGCCCATCGACAAACGTATTCGGCATGCCGTTAGCGGCCGTCTGAATGTCTGCGCCCTCTTCCATCAAAGCATTATGGGTAATCTGCCGCATCAGGCTTAAATCCAACACGGTTTGCGCAATGCCCAAATCTTGGGCAATCCAATGCGCACGTTCCAACTCGATGGAATGCCGTTGACCGTAGTGAAAAGTGATGGCTTGGACATTGGCGCGGCCATACGTTTGAATCGCCTGAAGCAGACAGGTAGTAGAATCTTGACCACCGGAAAAAATGACCAAGGCTTTTGGATTGTGCATATTGATTCCTAGTTTTGGTATCGCGGGAGGGTTACGAACCGCGTAAAATCATAAGAAAACCGTCTTTTCAGACGGCCTCTAAAATGGGTTGATTATAACCGATTTTTCAAACAACCTTGTAGGCTTTATACCTGATTCGCTTAATAAGGCCGTCTGAAAAACGGATGATTTAAGAAAAGAAAGCCACTCTTTCGAGTGGCTTTCTCATCAGAAGCTTAACCTTCCAATTTCACTTCTACACGACGACCTTGAGCGTCATTGCCTTGTGCGGCAGTAGTGTTTTCAGGTTTACGCAATTCGATGTTTTCTGCTTTTACGCCTTGTGCTTCAAAAAATGCCTGAACTGCTTGGGCACGTTTTTTAGATAATTCGGCATTCGCTGCAGCGTTACCGGTGCTGTCGGTATAACCGCTTACAACCAAACGCTTGCCTTCTTTAGCAGCTTTAACCAAATCAGCCGCTACCGTTTCCGCATTAGCAGCTACATCGCTTTTACCGGTTGCAAAGAAGAATACTGCGCCATCGTTTGCATTGTAAGTCACTTCAGCAACGTCAGCGGCCGGTGCAGCATTGTCAGTCGCAGCAGGTGTACTGGCAGCAGAAGCTGCTTCAGTTGCAGGAGCGGAAGCTTCGCTGGCAGCAGCCGGTGCCGGAGCGGCAGCTGGTTCTGCTTTTTTCGCCGGTGCTTTACCGTCTTTGTTAGACAAACCCCAAACATAAGCGGTCATGATGTGCAATTTATCTTTATCCAAGAAATTACCCCATGCCGGCATTTGATTGTGACGACCGCTGGTAATGGTTTCGATAATCGCTTTTTGCGTACCACCCCACAACCAAACGTCATCGGTCAGGTTAGGGCCTAAACTTTGAATACCCTGACCTTTGTCACCGTGACAGGTGAAACAGTTGGCCGGTGGGCCGCTAAACAAAGCCTGACCGCGGGCAGCACGTTCTTCATCATATTGGTCTTTACCTTTAGACAAAGACATTACATAGTGTGCAACGTCTTTCACGCGCTCCTCACCCAACTGCGGACCCCATGCAGCCATCACGCCGGTACGGCCTTTTTCGATGGTTTCAGAGATTTTCTCAGGCTCGCCACCCCACAACCAGTCGTGGTCTGTCAAGTTAGGAAAACCTTTAGAACCTTTGGCATCCGAACCATGACATTGGATACAGTAGGTATCAAACATGTTTTTACCGATTTGTTGTGCTTGCGGATCTTTCGCCACTTGTTCAATCGGCATTTTGGCAAACTTAGCATACAGCGGTTGGTATTGCTCGTTTGCTTTGGCTACTTCTTTTTCGTATTGGTTGTGACTGGTCCAATTCAAAATACCTTTCCAGTCGCCCACACCCGGATACAGCACCAAGTAAGCGGCACCGAAAATCCAAGTGAAGACATACAACCAAAACCACCAACGTGGCAACGGATTGTTATATTCTTCAATACCGTCCCATTCATGGCCTGTGGTTTCAACTTCTTCACCTTTTTTCGGCTGTTTCACCACATTTTGTGAGAAAAGCAGCCAAGCCAAACCGATAAAGCTGAGCAGGACAATGGCGGCAATGTATATGTTCCAGAAATTACTGGTAAATTGGGATGTTGTGTTCATTCTTTTGCTCCGTGACCACGGATTAACCGGTTATCGCCCGTTTTTATCAGACGCATCTTCATTATTATCAAAAATACTTCTGGCTGCTTCATCATAATTCTGCTTATTGCGTCGACTGAACACAATATAGATGACCAGCATGAAGCTGACAAAAATCAGCAGCGTGAAAAGTGAGCGAATCCAGTTAATATCCATGATGTTACCTTACGTTTTTCAATGCCAAGCCTAAGCCTTGCAAGTAGGCAATCACTGCATCCAGCTCAGATTTGTTAGCTAACATTTCCGGCGCTTTTTGCAATTCTTCGTCGCTGTAAGGCGTACCTACGGCGCGCAATGCTTTCATACGCGCCACAGTTGCTTCAGCGTCTACTTTATTGCGCGCCAACCATGGGAATGCCGGCATGTTAGACTCAGGAACCACATCACGCGGATTCAGCAAGTGGATACGGTGCCATTCGTCAGAATAACGGCCGCCAACACGTGCCAAATCAGGGCCGGTACGTTTCGAACCCCATTGGAACGGACGGTCGTAAACAGACTCACCGGCAACCGAGTAATGGCCGTAACGCTCGGTTTCTGCACGGAAAGGACGAATCATTTGTGAGTGGCAGTTGTAACAACCTTCACGCACATAGATATCACGACCCGCTACTTGAAGCGCATTGTAAGGTTTCACACCCGGAGCAGGTTCGATGACTGCTTTCGTGCCAAACAAAGGCACAACTTCAATCAATAAGCCGAAACTGATCACAATTACAGTGAAAATAATCAGAAAGCCGACTTTTTCTTCAGCTAATTGTTGTAATTTCATTTGGTAGCCTACTTTCTTGTTATTTAGTGGTGTTGTTGAGAAACCGCAGGAATCTCAGCTTCAACAGGTTTGCCACTGATTGCAGTACGGTAAACGTTGTACGCCATGATACACATACCAGCCAAATACATCAGACCACCTACTACACGGATTGCATAATAAGGCATGGTACGTTTTACAGACTCAACAAATGAGTAGGTCAAAGTACCGTCGTCATTCAACGAACCCCACATCAAACCTTGCATTACACCGGCAATCCACATCGCAGCGATGTACAACACCACGCCGATGGTTGCAATCCAGAAGTGTGCTTCGATCAATTTCACGCTGTGCATTTGGGTTTTACCAAACAGGCGCGGAATCAGGTAGTAAATCGAACCGATGGTCACAAAACCCACCCAACCCAATGCACCGGCGTGTACGTGTGCAACTGTCCAGTCGGTGTAGTGGCTCAAGGCGTTAACGGTTTTGATCGACATCATCGGACCTTCAAAGGTCGACATACCGTAGAAAGACAGGGAAACGATCAAGAATTTCAAAATCGGGTCGGTACGCAGTTTGTCCCACGCGCCAGACAAGGTCATAATACCGTTGATCATACCGCCCCAAGACGGCGCGAACAGAATCAGCGACAAGACCATACCCAAAGATTGTGTCCAGTCAGGCAATGCGGTGTAATGCAAGTGGTGAGGACCTGCCCACATGTAAGTGAAAATCAATGCCCAAAAGTGAACGACAGACAAACGGTAAGAGTAAACCGGACGGCCTGCTTGTTTCGGAACGAAGTAATACATCATGCCCAAGAAGCCTGCAGTAAGGAAGAAACCCACTGCATTATGGCCATACCACCATTGAACCATGGCATCGATGGCGCCGGCATACACAGGATAAGATTTCATAAAGCCGACAGGAATGCTGATGTTGTTCACAATATGCAGCAAGGCAACGGCTAAAATAAAGCCGCCATAGAACCAGTTGGCTACATAGATGTGTTTGACTTTACGTTTGGCGATGGTGCCGAAGAATACAATCGCGTAAGCCACCCATACCAAAGTAAGCAGGATATCGATTGGCCATTCCAACTCAGCGTATTCTTTACCTTGGGTAAAGCCCATCGGCAATGTAATGACTGCCGCTACAATAACGGCTTGCCAGCCCCAGAAGGTAAATGATGCCAACCAGCCGCCAAACAGGCGGGTATTGCAGGTACGCTGTACCACATAATAAGAAGTGGCAAACAGACCACAGCCGCCGAATGCGAAAATCACCGCATTCGTGTGCAATGGACGCAGACGGCCGAAGTGGAACCAAGGTCCGATTTCAGATAAATTCAGAGCCGGCAAGTATAATTGGGCAGCGACAATCACACCGACCAACATACCCACAATGCCCCAAACTACAGTCATGATGGCGAACTGGCGCACCACTTTGTAGTTATAAGTTTGTGTGTCCATGGGAGTCTCCATAAATTATGGGAATTGAAAATTTTTGTTTTACCTGCCCGAATGTTTCCTACGTTCCCACAAAAAACACTAAGGCAAAGTGTAAATTTTTTCTAAATTTAACATATATACAGGATTGAGCCAAGCAATATTACATTTATTCTACTCCGTCAACCTTACTCTTTTAAAAATAAATTTATTTAATAATCAATTAGTCAAATTAAACTCATTCCGGTAAAAGGTATTCAGATTTTTCAAGCATCGTTTTTTTAAAGGCTTTTTGATGTAAATTAAATATCTGACACTGCATATCAAAGTAATTCATTAATTTTAACAAACCAAGCAATAGATATGATTAATTACAAAATTTCCTTCCAGACCTTAAGCCATGAATATCAAATTACATTGAGTTTCAATCAAGACAATGATTTACCTATTGAATTCAGTCTGCCCAACTGGGTGCCGGGCAGCTATCTGATTCGTGATTTCTCCCGACACATCACGCAGCTAAGTGCTTCTTGTGATGGAGAGGCTGTTGCATTGACGCAATTGACCAAGAATAAGTGGAGCGCAAACGGTTCAAAAGGCGAGTGGCAAATTTGCTACACCGTTTATGCTTTTGATTTATCTGTTCGCGGCGCATTTTTAAGCACTGAGCGGGGCTTCTTCGACGGTGCCTGCCTGTTTTTGAAAATTCATGGCTTTGAAAACTTGCCGCACAGCGTTACTTTGCAAGATTTCCCCGGCCAATGGCAAATCGCCACGACCCTGCCCCAAACCGCCGCACGGCATTTTCAGACGGCCTCTTATACTAATTTAATCGACCATCCCGTCGAAATGGGCAGGATTGAATTTCTAGACTTCACCGCTGCCGGCATTCCGCACCGTATTGCCTTGAGCGGCTTTTACCGCGAGTTTGACCGCCGACGGTTTGTGAACGATATTCAAAAAATCTGCGAAACCGAATTGGCGATGTTCCCTGAACCGGCGCCATTTCAAGAATACCTGTTTATGCTGCACGTCGGCGGCAACATCTACGGCGGCCTCGAACACATCAGCAGCACCGCCCTTCTGGCTGACCGTAACAGCCTGCCGTCGCACAATATGAGCAACCCCAACGAAGCCTACACCCAATTGCTCGGCCTGTTCAGCCATGAATATTTTCATGCGTGGAACGTGAAATCGATTAAGCCCGAAGCATTTGTGCCTTACAATCTCAACCAAGAAAACTACACCGAGCAGCTTTGGGCGTTCGAAGGCATTACCTCTTATTATGATGATTTGTTCCTGGTACGCAGCGCCGTGATTGACAGCAATGCATATTTAAACCTGCTCGGCCAATCAATTACCCGTGTGCAGCAAACCAAAGGCCGTCTGAAACAGACCCTGGCCGAATCCAGCTTCACCGCATGGAACAAGTTTTATAAACAAGATGAAAACAGCAGCAACGCCATCGTCAGCTATTATCAAAAAGGCGCACTGGCGGCATTGTGTCTGGATTTGCTGATCCGCAAAAAAAGCGGCGGCAAACATTCGTTAGACAGTGTCATGCAGCAGCATTACCGCGATTGGATCAACACCGGCCAAGGTATTCCCGAAAAACAATGGCAAGTACGCTGCCGGCAAATCACCGGCTTGGATTTGCAATCGTTTTTTCAGACGGCCTTATACAGCACCGGTGACCTTCCCTTACAAGAATGCTTGGCACATGTCGGCGTGGCATTGGACTGGCAGCCTTTGCCGCGCAGCCACGGTGGCGGTTTGGCAGACGAAGCAATTTGCGTAAAACCGGCCGGTGATTTCGGCGCGCGTTTCAAACAAAGCGGGGACAGCGCTACGCTGACGCATGTGTTCAACGGCGGCAGCGCGGAAAACGCGGCTTTGTGTCCGCAAGACAAAATCATCGCGCTCAACGGTTATGCCTGCACCGACTTGGCCGCTCAATGGGCGCAATTGGCTGTCGGCGAACACGCCACGCTGCACTTTTTCCGCAGCGGCGTGCTGCAACAAACGCACATTACCGTGCAAGCCGCGGAAGCAGATACGGCTTTGTTGAAAGTCACTAATCAAGATTGGCTGGATAAATGGTTGTTTAACCGCTAAGCTTTCAGACGGCCTGATAAAAGCCGTCTGAACAATTGATAAAAGGAATGGAATCATGGCTATTTTGAAATTGAGCGAACAATTATACGTGTCGCCGCAACTGTCGGAACAAGATGCAGAAGAGGCCGCCCGTTTGGGCATTCAAACCGTTATCTGCAACCGCCCCGACGGCGAAGAAGACCATCAACCTTCTACCGCGCAGGTTCTACAATGGTTGGCGGCAGAAGGCATTACGTCTTTCAAGCACCAGCCTGTTACCGCGGCTGGTATTTCCGCCACCGATGTCGCCGTATTCCAAGATTTAGTACAGCAAGCCGACAAGCCCGTATTGGCCTACTGCCGCACCGGCACACGCAGCTTATTGCTCTGGGCATACCATCAAGTGCAAAACGGCATGAGCGTTGCCGAAGCCAAAGCAGCCGCGGCCAAAGCAGGTATTGACTTAAGCAATTTTGAATCACGTTTGCAGGATGCTGCCGAGCATAAATCAGCTTAATCCGGCAGCATAAAAGGCCGTCTGAAACGTTTCAGACGGCCTTTCCATTGTTTTTTTTCAAATCAAAAATCCTGCTGCGTAGCCATCATTACGGCCATGTGCACCAAACCAAATGCGATGGAAAGCAGCACGGACAACAAAACCGCAACCATCAGCCATAAACTCACATCCAATAAGGTCATGTTTGTACTCCTTCTTCATCAGGCAGGCTTATTTTAGTCGGCTAATGTTGCAAAATTTTGACTTTCAAATCATACAAACAGGCCGTCTGAAAGTTTAGACTAAACACTCAAAGTTTTAGTTCAATTATTCTTTCAGACGGCCTATTAAATAGATGGGCGGAGATTTTTGCGAAGCTCTCCAACTGTTATTCTGCTTTGGTTTCTGTGACAAAACCGATTTTACTGATACCGGCAATTTGTGCAGCTTCGAGCGCCTTTTCAACATACTCATATGCTACACTTTTATCCGCAGCGATAGCCAAAATAGTATTTTCGTTTTTTGACTTTTCTTCTTTCAAACGGGCCGTTACACCGTCAAAAGTCACTTTACTATCTGATTCTGCACCTAGATAATAGCTGCCATCCGGCGCAACGGTTAAACGTAAAATATCTTTTTGCGCAGGCTTCTCTTTCTGGACAGCCTGCTCCGAAGCGGTCGGTAACGTCAACGGAATCGAATGCGTCAGCACCGGCATGGTAATCATAAACACAATCAGCAACACCAGCATCACATCGACCAAAGGGGTCACGTTGATGTCAGACATCGGCGCGTCTTCATCACCGGAATTCATTGAACCGAATGCCATATTTTAATCCTTTTGATTCAACAGACGAACGTGCAAATCATGCGCGTAAGCGTCTAAGTCTTGGGAAACCGTTTTTTTACCGCGGGTTAAGAAGTTGTAAGCCAACACCGCCGGAATCGCCACAAACAAACCTGCCGCAGTCGCCACCAAGGCTTCACCAATCGGGCCTGCTACCGCAGCGATGCTCATTTGGCCGCTTTCACTGATGTTAATCAACGCGTGGTAAATACCCCAAACGGTACCGAACAAACCGATAAACGGCGCGGTGGCGCCAATCGATGCCAAAGCAGTCATGCCACCGTCAAATTGACGCATGCTCTGATTCATGCTGGTGCGGATTTGGCCGGCTAAGAATTCATTCAGCGGCAATGCGTTGGCTAAGGTTTTGGTGGTGCTTTGACGATAATTGTCGTAAGCACGCACGGCATCAGCGGTCAGCATGCTGATCGGCGCATCAATATTTCTGACTTTCTGCACGGCATCGTTCAAAGTAAACGAATCCATTACCGCTTTTTTAGCAGCAGCATTACCTGCTTTAGCTTTGCGCAGCTTAACCACGCGCACGATCAAAACGCTCCACGTGACAATACTCATGATGACCATCAATAAAAATACACTGATTAAGACGTAATCGCCCGATTGAAACACTAATCCTAAATTCATGGTTTTTCCAAAATCAAATAAATAAATGAAAGATTTGGCGGTGGCCTGCTTAGCCTTAGGCCGCCGCATGACTGCTTTCAGACGGCTTATCCGCCCAAGCTGAAGCGCACCGGCACACGGTAGCTGGTCCACACATTGGTGTTGAAATGGCCGGATTTTGCTGCATTGCGCGCGGCACGGTCTAAACGTGACGAACCGCTGCTCTTGGCAACCGATACCGAAATAACTTTACCCCCCGGCGCCACCAACACATTCAACACAACAGTACCTTCTTCACCATTCTCTTGTGATAAAGAAGGATATGGCGGGGTCGGAATCGAACCGGTGGCCTGCACCGGATTGCTGCGGCTGCTGCCCGGACCACTACCGACGCCCGTGCCGCTGCCGTCACCGGAGCCGCTTTCACCTTTTTTACCGCCTGAACCGCTGCCACTGCCTTTTCTTTCGCCTTTGGCAGACGAACCACCTTTACCGGTCTCGCTGCCCGCTTTTTCAAACGCGTTACCGCCGGCTTTTTCCACCGGTTTTTCGGGTTTAGGATCTGGTGCCGGTTTCGGTTCAGGCTTGGGTTCAGGCTTGGGTTCAGGTTTTGGCTCGGGCTTAGGTTCCGGCTTAGGCTCGGGTTTTGGTTTGGTTTTTTTGACCGGTTTCGGTTTTTCTTTAGTTTGCTGCATATCCGCGTCTGCTTTTTTGGTAATCACCGGCTTAATCACGGGCTTCGCCTCTTCTACCGGTTTCGGCTTAGGTTTTGGCCCCGGACGAGGTTTAGGCTTCTGCGGCGGAGCCTGCACCGGAGCAGGCGCACCGGCACCTTCCGGTGCACCATCGCCGCCACCTAAATCTCCTAATTCAACAAACTCGATATGCGTCACGTCAACAATGTCAAGCTTATGGGCTTTCCATAATAAAGACATCAAGCCAATGTGCAAAAGAGCGACCACGGCGACCACCGTGGGGTTTAAAATTCGATCTTTTTTCATAGTATGCGCATGGTAATAGCAATTATTCCTGTTTGCAACTTATTTCTACACAATTCCGCCCTTTGACAGGCTTACTAATATTCAAACAACTACTTTAAAAATCAGATATTTAAAATAAAGGTAATACTTACTTTCATATCAACCCACAAAAACGGCTTTATTTCCGATAACGTATCGGGAATAAAGCCGTTGGAACGGATATGGATTTACCGGAGTACAGCGGTCACGTCTTTCATGCCAACTTAAAACTTAATCCGTTTAGGTGGCGGTATTTGAATTTAGTTCACCACATCAATACGAATATTCGGCTGCGCCACTTTATTCCGGCACACACTCAACTTCATCAGACACAGTAGTCGGCATGGTCTCTACTACTTCCTGCTCGGGCAAAATGTCGATTTTAGGAAAATACAGCAAATCATAGGTTGGCTTGTTCAACAAATCTTCCAGTGTAAAACCATCGAGATAGTTGAAAAACGATTTAATCGCGCCGCCAAGGATACCGGCCAAACGGCAAGAAGGTGTAATCAGACAATCATTGTTGTTTCCCATACATTCAACCAACTGCATAGGTTCCAAATGCCGTATCACAGCACCGATATTGATCTTGTCTGCAGTCATAGCCAGCTTTAATCCTCCGCCTTTTCCACGCACACTGGTCAGGAAGCCGCCTTTTACTAGAGCGGTAACCACTTTCATCAAATGACTTTTAGAAATACCATAAGTATCGGCAATGGTGCTGATGTTGACCAATGCATCATCGTTAATCGCGGTGTAGATTAAAACGCGTAGCCCATAATCTGTATGTTGGGTTAAATACATAACAATCTCTGTTCTGAATCGGGTTGTATTTGTTATTTAAAATCAGCCACCCTATTGTTTTATCATGCAGTTGGGGCGGTATGTATTTGACTTTATATGAAGTTAAGTTTCATAATATATGAAACTTATAAATTAATCCAGTAAAATCCGACACGAGCTGCCGATTATGAAACCATTAAAACGCCATCCCGCGCTGATTGAACTCTCGCGCGAACACCATCACTCTCTTTCTTTATGTGTGCGTATTTTGCGCACACCATCTGAAAGCCATCAAGCCGAAATCGAACCGCATTTTGTTGAATTGGCGCAACATTTCCAAGAAGAAGAAAACCAGTTCGCGCCGCATTGGCGGAATATTGCGCCCGAACTGCGCGCACGTTTTGAAAACGACCACGCCAAACTGCGCCAAATGATGGCACAACCCGATTACACCAGCGAGGCATGGAATCAAGAATTGGCCACCACCCTGCGCGACCATGCCCGCTTTGAAGAGCGCGAGCTTTTCCCTGCCGTTGAGCCTTACTTAGACGATGCAACGGCCTAAGCGGACAAATAAGGCCGTCTGAAACTTTTCAGACGGCCTATCCACTATCCACCATAATAATTCAAGGAACCACCATGAACGCACTGTTCAAACACCCCGTTTGGGCCATGGCTTTCCGCCCGTTTTACTCGCTGGCCGCCCTTTACGGCGCCTTGTCGATTTTACTGTGGGGCTTCGGCTATCAAGGCACACCCGAGCTGCCCGGCTTTTACTGGCACGCGCACGAAATGATTTGGGGCTACGCAGGCTTGGTGGTAATTGCGTTTCTGCTCACCGCCGTTGCCACTTGGACCAGCCAGCCGCCGACCCGTGGCGCGGTATTGGCCGGCTTAACCGCGTTTTGGCTTTTGGCACGCATTGCCGCGTTTATTCCCGGTTGGGGAGCGGCGGCCAGCGGTATTTTCGGTACAGTTTTCTTTTGGTATGGTGCGGTGTGCATGGCGTTGCCGGTGTTCCGTACCCAAAACAAGCGCAATTATGCCGTCGTCTTTGCCATCTTCGTGCTGGGTGGCACCCATGTCGCCTTTCACCGCCAACTCAGCCCGTTTGACCCCGCTGCCTTATTGGTCGGCCTGCAATCCGGTCTGATTATGGTGGCCGGTTTCATCGGCTTAATCGGCATGCGCATTATCTCGTTTTTTACATCCAAACGCTTAAATATTCCGCAAATCGCCAGCCCGCAATGGGTTGGCCATGCATCTTTGTGGCTGCCCATGTTGACTGCCATGTTGATGGCGCACCAAATGTTGTTGCCGCTGGCTGCCTTATTTGCCTTTACGGCTGGCGTTATCAACTTGGTGCAGGTGTATCGCTGGTGGCATAAAAATGTGTTGAAAGAGCCGATGCTGTGGATTTTGTTCGCCGGCTATTTCTTCACCGGATTGGGCTTAATGGCGGTCGGCATTTCCTACTTTACGCCGTCTTTCCTGAATCTGGGTGTACACTTAATCGGCGTGGGCGGCATCGGCGTGTTGACCTTGGGCATGATGGCGCGTACGGCACTCGGTCACACCGGCAATGCGATTTACCCGCCGCCGAAATCAGTGCCGGTCGCGTTTTGGTTGATGATTATTTCAACTTTGGTGCGCATTTTGGCTACCTTCGTTCACGGCACGGCTTACACCCACAGCATCCGCTTGTCGGCCGCACTATTTGCCGCCGCCCTACTGCTTTACGCGTGGAAATACATTCCTTGGCTGATTCGCCCGCGCGCCGATGGCAAACCGGGTTGAGTGGTTAGATTAAAGGCCATCTGAAAGAATTTACTTCTTTCAGATGGCCTTCTCGTTTTTCGGATTTTTCAGAAAGCCTGAAACCTACTGTCCTTTCAACCACTCATCGCGTGTGCTTTTGGCCTCTTCAAAGTAAGTATAAAGCGCCGCTTTGTTTCCGGTTGCCAGCAGCTGCTCCAAAGTATCCAATTGCCGACGGATACCGCCGATTAAATCTCGCAGGCTGTTTTTATTGGCCAAGCAAATGTCCGTCCAAATCGCCGGATGACTGGAAGCAATGCGGGTGAAATCTCTGAAACCGGAAGCGGCGAAGTTCAGATAAGCTTGTCCGTCGGGGTGGTCGAAAATTTCGTGCACAAAAGCAAAGGCCAACAAATGCGGCATGTGCGACACGGCGGCGAAAATGGCATCGTGCTCGGCAGCGCTCAAACGAAACGTTTTTGCGCCCACTGCCTGCCACAGCGATTCAAGCCGCTCAAGGCCGTCTGAATGCTCGTCGCCGTGCGGTGTGATAATCAGCTTTTTGTCTTGATAAAGACCGAATTGCGCTGCCAATGCGCCATGACGGTCGGAACCGGCTATCGGGTGCGCGGCGATACAGCGCGGCAAATGTTCGGGCAGATAAGTGCGGAAAGCTTCGACAGTGATTTGCTTGGTGCTGCCCACATCCGACACCAGCGCATCCGCCCACAAAAACGGCTTAATGGCCTGGCAAATCATCGGCAAGGTCGATACCGGCGTGGCAATCAACACCAAATCCGCCCCACCGATGCTCTCGGCATTGATTTCGGTAAACGCGGCGTCAATCACGCGTCGTTCTAATGCGCGGTCAAGATTTTCTCGGTTTAGATCTATGCCGACCACAGTTTCCACCAGCCCCAAGCGTTTCAAATCCAGCACAAACGAGCCGCCGATCAGCCCGACGCCGATAAGGGTGATTTGTTTGAGTGGGGTGATGGCAGACATAACAGGCGACAGCATGGATAAAAGAACGAGTTTACCTGATTAAGCGTTGGGAGTAAAAGGGCGACACCTTTGCACCTTAGATTTGAGTGCAATTTGAAGTTGCAGCAACACAGAAAGCGAGGGCATATCATGAAGATAGGCAAGCTTTCGAGCAGCGCATAACGAAGAAATGTGCCAAAGATAGGGATTTCGCACAGGTCTCAGGCCGTCTGAAACCGATTCCGTTTCAGACGGCCTGATTCAAACATTCATCGCCATTGGCCGACAAATTCCTGCCAATGCAGTTTATCCTCGGCTTGCTCCTTGAGATAATTTTTCATGCGCTTGACTTCGACTTCGTATTCATCGCTGTCCAAAGCACCGCTCATCAAGCGGAAACGCAGATACATCAAATAAGTATTGGCGGCATCGGTTTCGCAATAATCACGGATGTCTTTCAGACGGCCTTGATAATATGCTTCCCAAACTTGGCTGCCGTCCATACCCAATTTACCCGGAAAACCGCACAGCTTGGCCATATCGTCCAGCGGTACACTGGCACGAGGTTGATACAGCGCGAGCAAATCCATCAAATCGCAATGGCGGTTGTGATAGCGGCTGATATAATTATTCCATTTGAAATCGCGGCTGTCGCCGAAATCGCCCTCGCCCATGTCCCAATAACGCGCGGCGGCAATACCGTGTATCAGGGCGCGGTAATGCAATACCGGCAAATCGAAACCACCGCCGTTCCAACTCACCAGCTGGGGCGTATGGTTTTCAATCAGCTCGAAAAATTTCGCAATCACCGTCTCTTCGCTGTCTTCGATTTCGCCGATGGTACCGACATGGATTTTCTCGCTGCCCCAACGCATACAGCACGAAACCGCCACCACTTGATGCAGATGGTGCTGCATGAAATCGCTGCCGTTTTGTGCGCGCCGTTTTTGTCGGGCAAACAACACTACTTCGTCATCCGGCACGCTTTGCGGTAAATCGTAAAGCAAACGGATGCCGTTGACATCGGGAACGGTTTCAATATCAAAAGCGAGTATCGGGGTCATGGCATGCTCCTTGGGTCAGGATATGGGCATTGTGACACGAAGCCGTGGATAAAAAAAGAGGCAACCCCCCACAGGATTGCCTCAATACCTCAAATCAGAGATTTACGCTTCACAAACAATACAGGCTCTCGCCTGCGGCTTTATTAATGCAGCTCAACTCTGCATTAATAAACAGTCGTTTCATCGGCAGAATCTTGCCGCTAAAACGCCCGTTAAGGGAACTTGACGATATTCAAAACTTGCTTGGCTGAATATCTTGTAACTTTATGTAGTGAAATTTACGCGTTTTTAACGCACTTGCCAAGTCTTTTTTTGAAAAATTCGCTTTTCCTTCTAAAAATATAATATTTCTCTGAATATTTAAAAATATTAAAATAATTTCTATAATTTATTTTAAAAATATAAAATGCCGATTTTTATAAAATCTTACCTATCATATAATGAAACGTTAAATTCGATTTATTTTTTTATAATATGTTGTTTTTTTTAAAATATATTTAATTTAATATATTGATTAAATGTTCAATAAATATGAAACTTAAATGTTTCAGTTATTTGACAAAAATAAATCCGAAACTTTCAGACGGCCTGTTTATCGCTTTAAATAAAGGGGATTACCCTCCCTTTAATTACATACCTACATCAAATAAACATTCACTTTCTGCTCGATCAAACAGAAATAAAAAAGGTTCGGCAGTCACCGAACCTTCTATTTTTTGCAACTGTATGTAATCAATAAAAGCCTGCTTCACCTTCCGGACGGGTTTTAAAACGCTTGTGCAGCCAGAAATATTGCTCAGGAATTTCACGCACGCGCTCCTCGATGAAGTCGTTCATACGTTGGGTATCGGCAACTACATCCCTACTGGGAAAATCCTCCCACGGTTCGTAAAAACGCAAAGTCACGGTATTATCCGCCTCACGAAACGGAACCGCCGGAATCACTTTGGCTTTGGCCATACCTGCAATGCGGCTCAAACCGGTAATCGTGGCCGTCGGAACGCCGAAAAAATCGACAAAAATCGAATCATTGCGACCGAAATCCTGATCGGGCAAATAGAGAAAAGGCGCATCGCTTTTGCGCAAATATTTGATAATTGCGCGCAGGCCTTCCGTGCGGCCAATCAGAAACACATTATCGTAGCGGTGGCGGCCTTTTAAAATCTGCTCGTCCACCGCTTTGTTTTTCTGATGCGAATACATGCTGGTCAGCGGCACATCTTGGTTGAGTGTGTACACCGCCATTTCAAAGGCGGTAAAGTGCGGATAAAGCAAAATTACTTTTTCGCCCGATGCCAGCACATCATCCAGATAATGCTTGTTTTCATAGCGTACAAAACCGCGCAACCTCTCCGCCGGCGCATACCAATAAAGACCGTACTCAAACATCAGCTTGGCCATGTGCTGAAAATGGCGTTTCAACACAGCTTCACGCTTTTCACCGCTCCATTCGGAAAAACATTTTTCCAAATTAACCTGCCCGACTTTGCGGCGCGGTTTCACGACATAATACGCCAGCCAACCCACTGCGTCGGCGATTTTGTGTATCAGCTTAAACGGCAGAAGCTGCACCAGATACAAAATAAAAAAAGCAAATTTCATGTTTCAGACGGCCTGTGTATGAAGTGGCATCATTATAACAGCAAAGGCCGTCTGAAAATTTCAATACCGTATGCTATTTTTACTTCAGACAGCCTTTATCCATGAGATACGTGAGTAACATATCCCCATACAGGGTTCCGTTTTGGAAGCATAGGCCGATCTACAGTAGAAACGTATTTTAATGGAGCAAACTGCTAAATTCACAGTCATTTTTATAGACACAACTTGACGAATTTGCTGCTCTTCTATACTATTTAAAAATGATTATCATTTATTTAAGGATATACCCATGAAACCATTGCTACTGAAACGCAAATTAATCTGTTCCGCCACTATATGTGCGTTGCTGCCGGCAAATACTTGGGCTCAAACAGAAACCGAAAACGAACAGGTAGCATTAGAGCCCATTGTTGTGATGGGTACTGCTGTTCCCACTAAAGTAACACGCAAACGGCTTGACCAAACTAATACAACCGATTTGAAACAAGTTATGAAAAATCAAATAGGTATGTCTGTAGGTGGCGGCAATGGCGTAGCACAGTACTACAGTATTCGTGGGATAGGGGAGGACAAAATCGTGTTGGACGTGGACAACACCAGCCAATCCACCAAAGTTTTCCACCACCAGAGCCGTTTTCAGCTCGATCCTGCTTTGTTGAAAAGCATCAATGTAGAAAAAGGCACCGGTTCGGCAAGTGCCGGGATAGGGGCAGTCGCAGGGGTAATTCGGGCGACAACGGTTGATGCGAAAGATTTGTTGGTGGATGACAAACCTTTTGGTTTCCGTGTAGGTGCAGGTTACAGCAGCAACAAAGGACACCACAGCAGTTTGGCGGCCTACACCTACCAAAACGGTTTCAGCGGTCTGATTGCAGGCAATTTTCTAAATAACGGCGAATACAAAAGCGGCGGCGAACTCCAAAAAGGCAGCAAACTTAACCAACGCGGTCTGTTGGCAAAAATCGGCTACGATTTTAATCCAGACCATACCGCTTCTTTAAGTTACCGCCAAGAATATCAAAAAGGTTCGCGCAGCAATAAAGCGGAATTCCGTACCGATGAGTACCGCGGCTTCCCGGGAGCGGAGCAAAAAGAGCAAACATTGAATGCACAGTACACAGGGCACAATATCGGCTTTATCAATAAACTGGATATAAACGCCTTCCAAATCCGCACCGAAGACATCAAACCGCCCAAAGATTGGGAAAGCGGTAAAAATGTCTCGCACACAGGCGAAAAAACTACCGCAAAAGCCATAGGTGGCAATGCGGATTTTACCAGCAGCATTTTTGATAAGCACACACTCAAATACGGCATCAACTACCGTCGCGAGACCTCCGTGCCGTCTGATAAAGCCACGTGGCTGAAAATTTTGAACGTTACCCCCCACTCCGAACGCAAAACCGATATCGGCGTGTACGCGGAAGGTATTTGGGATTTGTCCCCCATTACCTTAACCACCGGTTTGCGTTACGACCATTTTAACTGGACTTCAGCCAGCGACAACCCTGCCGCACGCAAAGCCAAAGCGGGGCAAATCAATCCCAGCTTGGGTGTGATTTGGGAAGCCAATCCCAATCTCACCCTATTGGCAACACTCAATCAAGCCAGCCGTTCACCGCGCTTGAACGAGGCTTTGCTGGCAAACGAACGGGCAGGCGCAGTAATGGATATTAATCCCGATTTAAAAGCGGAAACGGCACGCCGTGCGGAAGCAGGCTTCAAATGGAAAACAGGAAACTTTGATGTTTCAGGCAGCGTATTCCGTCAAAAAATCGACGATTTAATTATTTACAAATGGGCAAACATCAGCAAAACATCCGTCAGCAAACGCGGTGCAGTATTCAACAACGGCAGCCTGAACATGAACGGCTATGAATTGGACGCGTCTTACCGCAACGGCGGTTTAACCGCACGCGTAGGCGTATCACACACCAAACCCAAAATACAGGGCAACGACATTTGGTATGGTGAAACCCCATTGGCAGATGAACACCATGAGAGCTCATTTTATTTTTGGAACACCGGCCGCCAATGGCTGACCGGCTTGTCTTACCGGTTTGAAAATCCCAAGCTGGAAATCGGTTGGCTTGGCCGCTACGCCCAAAGCACGAAGTACACAGATACCGCCCGCCGAAAAGGTACATTACGCGCCACCAAATCAGGTTATGGCGTACACGACATTTACGCCAACTGGCAGCCGCTGAAAAAAGATACCATGAACGTGAATTTTGCCGTCAATAACGTAACCGACAAAAAATTCCGCAGTCACAGCCAGCACTTCCCCGATGGAGAACAACGGGTACCGTTTTACGAACGTGGGCGTGAATTCGTTCTCAGCGTAAATTATCGTTTCTAAAAATCCCATGACGGCCTTTTAGAATCTACCTTTCATCGCTTTGTTTTTACTGATGTAAATAGCGGTGTACATTGTGATTGAGCGTGTACACCGCCATTTCAAACGCCGTAAAGTGCGGATAAAGCAAAATCACTTTTTCTCCCGATGCCAGCACATCATCCAGATAATGCTTGTTTTCATAGCGTACAAAACCGCGCAACCTCTCTGCCGGCGCATACCAATAAAGACCGTACTCAAACATCAGCTTGGCCATGTGCTGAAAATGGCGTTTCAACACAGCTTCACGCTTTTCACCGCTCCATTCGGAAAAACATTTTTCCAAATTAACCTGCCCGACTTTGCGGTGCGGTTTCACGACATAAATGGCTGTTATATCTATAATAGTGAATTGAAATATTCGTTGGCTGCAGCTTTGCCGTACTATCTGTACTGTCTCCGCCTTGCCGCCTTGTACCTTTCTTATTTCAATTCACTATAGTAGCCATGGCATGTGCGCGTCGGACGCACTCAAATCAGTGTATTTGCACAATCCTGACAGCAAACTGTTTGAAATCAATCGCCGTTGCGTCTGATATCGCTCTTTTTCAGAATGCTGAATACACGGTCTTGGGATGATGACAGGCAGCCACCGAAACAAACGCCTGTCGAAAATACGTTCAGGCGGCCTTTCAGGCCGTCTGAAACAATGGGCAATTAAGAAATGTGCAGCTTGCGCTTTGCCGCTGACAGCAGGGTAAAGTCAGATACCGTATTTTCCTGCCAGATAAACTGCCGCATAGCAGAAGAATATGGCACCATAAGTCAGCGAACAGAAAATTTTCTGCCGGGATGTTTGAGGAACGGGGACAGTCCAAACAGCGATGGCTGCCATGATCAAAATCACGTCACCCGATGTGGGATTCTCGATACGGCGGTTGCACAGTTACAATATGCCCCAGCCTACTGCCAGCAAAACAGTAAAGCTTGCTCTGATTATTTTTTCACGGTTCATTACCAACCTTGTCTGCCTGCCACACCGCGGATGCTGCCACCCGCAAGTACCGTTGAAACTCCAGATGCCCCATCGGCTCTGCGGTTCCGCCTGCAACTGCTCCTCCGGCAGCATAAGTGGCAAGCTTGCCGGAGAAAATTTATCGCCGCTGATTTGCTGTTCGACTAAATAACCCGCACTTGACCGATCACACCGAAAGTGCCTTGGACACGTGTTAAGTCTTCATTGCTAAAACGTACATGATGCTCCCCTTCAATAAAAATAATAAACAAATTTAATCAGGAACTCGAAACTAAAAAACAGATCTTGTTCCTGATTTGTTAGGAAAAAAATAATAAAAATAATAAAAGTTTCAAACTGATTTCAGCTTCTAATTAACTTATTGATATCAATAAGTATTACTTTAATTTCAGCAGGTTTGTAAAATCCGCAATTTGCGATTTGAGACACTTTCAGGCCGTCTGGTGCTGCCGTACATGCCAATTTTTCTTGCTTTAATTTAATAAGAAGCAGGATTTTGGCAGGATAAAAGGTTCGTTGTTTGAGCTACCCAAAGACAGCGACTTCAAGCCTGCTGCCAAAATTCTGCGCTGTGAGGGAAATCCGCCCGGAGACCGAACCTGCAACTGCGCCGCCTTTCTTTTGCCTGCTTTTAAGCTTCGCCTGTCATAACTATGGTTTAACATTAAAGTCTCACTTATATGGTTTCATATGGTTTCAGAAAACATCCAATCTTTTCAGACGGCCTCAACCATGAAACCGCCCGCCCTTAATCTGCAAACCGTTGCGGTTGATTTGATTGGACAAACCATGATTGCGCAGCGCATGGGTGAGCGCCACGGCCAAACCGTCGGCCGCATCGGCTTGCGGCGTACCCGACAACCCCAGCATCTGCACCACCATATGCTGTACCTGCTCTTTCGCTGCTTTGCCCTGCCCGACCACCGCCTGTTTTACCTGCAACGCCGTGTATTCATACACCGGCAAACCACGCAGCACCATGGCCGCAATCACCGCACCGCGCGCCTGACCGAGCATCAGCGTGGCTGCCGGATTGACGTTTACAAACACTTGTTCGATGGCGGTTTGATTCGGTTGGTACACATCAATGATTTCATTGATGTGTTCGCAAATCACGCCGATGCGTCCGGCCAGTTCGTCACCGGGAATGGTTTTGATGCAGCCGGAAGCAACGTAGCTGTGTTCACGGCCATATACGTCAATCACGCCAAAGCCGGTTATGCGGCTGCCGGGGTCAATGCCTAAAATGCGGATGTTTTTTTTATTCATTGGATTCAAGTTGGAAAACAAGCCGTCTGAATCGGTTTCAGACGGCCTTTTTTATTTAAAGCAAACGGTGCTGCAAAGCCGGTAAGCGCGTACGCACGCTGTTCAGACGGCCCGCATCCAAATCCGCCGCCACTACACCTTCACCTTCCGGCAACACAGCCAGCACTTCGCCCCACGGGTCGATAATCATACTGTGACCAAAGGTGCGCCGTCCGCTTTCATGTTTACCGCCTTGAGCCGAAGCAACAACGTAACATTGGTTTTCTACTGCCCGCGTGCGTAACAGTAATTCCCAATGTGCCGCGCCGGTGGTGTAGGTAAAAGCCGCGGGCAGCAGCAATACGTCAAACGGCGCCTGCATGCGGAAAAATTCGGGGAAACGCAAATCGTAGCAGACGCCCGCTGCCACACCCATGCCGTCCACCTGCCAATCAGGCACTTCCTTGCCCGCAGTGATGGTGCCGGCTTCGGCATAGCGTTCGCCCAAGCCGGAAAAGCCGAACAAGTGCATTTTGTGGTAATGCGTCAAAGACCGGCCGTCGCGGCCGTAAGCCAGCATGGTGTTCATCACTTTACCGTCTTCATCGCTGGTTAAAGGAATGGTGCCACCGAACAAAACCACCCGGTTTTCACGTGCGGCCTCACTTAAGGCCGTCTGAAGTTTGCCTTCGCCCAATGTTTCGGCAAAAGCAATTTTATCGGTATCCTGCTGCCCCATAACCGGCCAGTATTCCGGCAGCAACACCCAATCAGCCCCTTTTTCGGCGGCTTCTTTGACCAAACGGCGCATGGTTTGGATATTGGTATCGGGGTCAGTAGTGGAAACCATCTGCACGGCGGCAGCGCGGATTGTGTGAGCCATATCATTTCCTTTCAGACGGTCTTTACTGAACCGTCATTCTTTTACAGCCAAGTCGGTTATACTTACCCCATCTTATTTTTTTTTCACCCGAAAGGCAAATCATGAAATCCACCGCCTTTATCCTAACCGCCCTGCTCCTGCCCACTCTGGCGTATGCCGAAGTGAAAATCTACGGCGAACTCAAAAGCGGCGTAGAAAGCTCGCGCACCAAAATCAACGGCAAGCCTGTTTCCCATACCCAAATCGCCGATCAAGGCAGCTTTATCGGTTTGCGCGGCTCTTACCCGATTGGCAGCAACGGCAGCCAAATGACGTGGCAATGGGAACAAGACGCACCCACCGCTTCGGATAAATGCAACAGCAGTAACAACGGCTCATTACGCCAAGAATGGCGCGGACGTAAACAGCGCGGCGAATCGTATATCGGTTTTGAGAAAGATCGCTGAAACTCAACAGGCTGAGACCTTTGTAAAACCCTAGGTTTGAGTACAGTTCAACGTTGTCGCAGCGCAGAAAGCGAAGACCTACCATGAAGATAGGCAAGCTTTCGAGCAGCGCGCAACGAAGAAATGTGCCAAAGATAGGGTTTTGCAAAGGTCTCAGGCCGTCTGAATATTCAGACGGCCTGTTGGTTCTCAAAATACTGGCTAGCGCGGCAAGCCCAATTTTGCCGCGATTTTTTCCCACACTACTTCCAAAGGAATCGCACCGAGCAAACGCGCTTTGTCATCCGTATTAATGCTTTCCGGGTGCGGTAATTCGCCGAAATCGCCTGCCCACACCACTTCAGCCTGTTCCGAATACGGCCGCCAACGGCCAACCCATGTCGAGCCGAACAGAGCAACTTGTAGCTTATCCAAGGCTGCCGCAATGTGCATAGGTGCGGAATCGACGCCGAAAAACAATTGAGCGCCGTCGATTGCAGCGGCAAGTTCCCGCAGGTTGAGTTTACCGCCCATATCCCATACCTTCACACCGGCAGGAATATTCAGACGGCCTAAAATCTCATCCAGCATTTTGCGTTCGGTTTCATCAGGCGCGGCGGTGAGCACCACATGGCAGCCGTGATTAAGCAAAAGCTGTACCACTGCCGCATTTTTACCGTCTTCCCAGCATTTAAACAACCAACGCGAACCGGGATGCACCAACACATAATCTTCGCCACGCCAGCCTTGTTGGCGTAATTTGTTCTCCCAACTTTGCCGCGCTTCATCACTGATGGTGAGCAGCACTTTCGCTTCGCCGCAATCTTCACGCGCCATCAGTGGCGGCAACACCGCCAAATGCCGCTCGATCACATGATGGTTCACATCCAAATCAGGATTGATAAAATCATGGGAAAACCGCCATGCCGCATTATCGCGCTTTCCATAAGCCAAAGTCGCGCTACATTCGGTGCAAAATTTGGCAATAAACGCCGTGCGCCATTGGTCGGACAGGTTAAATGCCCAATCATAACGACGCGCTTTAAGCTGTTTGAACAAATCGGTTTCATGTTTGATTTGCGCCTTCAGACCTTGCTTTTTCCACGCGCGGGCCACGCTGAAAATATGTGTAATCTCGGGATTGTCGCGGATGATGTCGGCAGTTTCCCGATACACCAGCATGTCGACTTCGCAATCGGGAAAACGCTGTTTGATGGCGGCCACCACCGGCGTGGTCAGCAACACGTCGCCATGATGGCGCAATTTGATGATTAAAATTCGTTTGGGGTCAGCGATGGACATAATAAATAAGCTTTCATGAGCTTTCAGACGGCCTGATGAGTTCGGCACCAATTTAAGAATAGCCCGCAATTGTAAAACGAATAGGAATTTTAGGGAATGCCCTTATATATATAAGCCATTCAATTCCAAACGGAGAATGACAATGACACACACCATTTATCTGGCCGGCGGCTGCTTTTGGGGCGTAGAAGCCTATTTCCGCCGCATTCACGGTGTCGTAGAAGCGGTGTCGGGCTACGCCAACGGCCGTACCGAAAATCCGTCTTACGAAGATGTTTGCCACCACAACACCGGCCATGCCGAAGCGGTGAAAGTAGTGTTTGACGACGAAAAAATCAGCTTGGCCGAGATATTGCAATACTATTTCCGCATCATCGACCCGACTTTGCTCAACCGTCAAGGCAACGATGTCGGCGAACAATACCGCACCGGCATTTATTATACCAAGCCGGACGATGAAGCAGCTATCCGCGCCGCCTTGGCCGCCGAGCAGCAACAACACGCCGCACCGATTGTAGTCGAATGCGAGCCTTTACAGCATTTCTACCCTGCCGAAGACTACCATCAAGATTACTTGGGCAAAAACCCCAACGGCTATTGCCACATCGACATTCGTTTGGCGTATAAACCCTTATCTGCTGATAATGCCGCCCCGCGTGTATTCAGCAGGCCGTCTGAAAGCGAAATTCGGGCAAAATTGAGCGACGAGGAATATTACGTCACCCAACAAAGTGGCACCGAACGTCCGTTTTCCCACGCTTACGACCATCTGTTCGAGCCGGGTATTTATGTCGATATTGTCAGCGGCGAACCTTTGTTTAGCTCCGCAGATAAGTTCGATTCCGGCTGTGGTTGGCCCAGTTTCGCCAAACCGATTGTGCCTGAACACATTACCATGTTGGAAGACTTAAGCCACAATATGCATCGCATCGAAGTGCGCAGCAAAGCGGCCGATTCGCATTTGGGACACGTTTTCCCCGATGGCCCGCAAGCACTAGGCGGCCTGCGTTTCTGCATCAACGGCACCAGTCTGCGTTTTATCCCGTTGGATAAAATGGATGAAGAAGGCTACGGCGAATGGAAATATTTGGTTGAGGCCGTCTGAACGTTTTTTCACCTTCAAATACAAGGCCGCCTGAAGTTTCAGACGGCCTGAAAACTATTTAAAACCAATATAAAAATCTAAGAAAATTATTTTAAATCAATGGCATGATGAAAAACGGCAGCAGAAACATCACACTCAAGCAAACTTCACCGAATAAAATTCGTGCCAATTGTTTGGTCGATATCGATATGACGCTGATTGGACACTTCGTTGCAGAACATTTGTTGTTCCAATATGATCTCGGCCTGGGGCACACCTATTGGCGAAAGGCGTCTCTGGCTTGTTTGCTAACATCAAAACCAAAAAATTATGATCTATATAGAGAAACAAAATATTCAAATCAATTTAGGCGCGTTTGGCGAATTTAAAGATATTTTAAAAACACACAAAATCGCTGACGCACAGATTGAGTAACTAGGATTGGTTTATTGGTTTTAGATTTATGTCGAGAAATAATTTAATCAAAATTGTTCTATAAAACAAAAGGCCGTCTGAACATTCAGACGGCCTTTACTCATATCAAACTTAATCATGCTTTGAGTGAATAATCCACTCGCTGATTTCCAGCCACATTACAGCAAACCCGGCTGACCCAACGCAGGGTCGGTCGCGCGGGCGGCTTGTGCCTCGGCAACGGTCATGCCCAAAGCTTTGGCAACGCCTTCGCCGTAAGCAGGGTCACACATAAAGCAGTTGCGGATGTGGCGGTGTTTGATGAAATCCTCCGCATCGCCCATAGCCGCGGCAGTGTTGCTGAACAAGGCTTGTTTTTGAACATCACTCATCAAGTTAAACAGCGCACGTGGCTGGCTGAAATAATCCGCATCATCTTCACGGAAATTCCAGTGGTCGGCATCGCCATTAATTTTCAAAGGCGGTTCGGCAAAATCAGGTTGCTCTTGCCATACACCAAAGCTGTTTGGTTCGTAGTGTTTCAAGCTGCCGTAATTGCCGTCCACGCGGGTCAAACCGTCACGGGCATTGCTGTGTACCGGACAACGCGGTGCGTTCACCGGAATTTGATTACGGTTGACGCCCAAACGGTAGCGTTGTGCATCCGCATAGTTAACCAAACGTGCTTGCAACATTTTGTCTGGAGAAACACCAATGCCCGGAACCAAGTTGCTTGGCGCAAACGCGGATTGTTCTACATCAGCAAAGAAGTTTTCAGGGTTTTTATTCAGCTCAAACTCACCTACTTCAATCAGCGGGTAATCACCTTTCGGCCATACTTTAGTCAAGTCAAACGGATGGTACGGCACTTTTTCCGCTTCGGCTTCCGGCATGATTTGCACATACATTTTCCATTTCGGGAATTCGCCACGTTCAATCGCTTCATACAGGTCGCGTTGATGGCTTTCACGGTCTTGGCCAATTATTTTTTCCGCTTCTTCATCGGTCAGATTTTCAATACCTTGTTGGGTACGGAAGTGGAATTTCACCCAGAAACGCTCGCCGGCTTTGTTCCAGAAGCTGTAAGTATGCGAACCAAAACCATGCATATGACGATACGATTTAGGAATACCGCGATCCGACATCACGATGGTTACTTGGTGGAAAGCTTCCGGCAATAAAGTCCAAAAATCCCAATTGTTGGTGGCAGAACGCATATTGGTGCGCGGGTCACGCTTAACCGCCTTGTTCAAATCTGGAAATTTGCGTGGGTCGCGCAAAAAGAATACCGGCGTATTGTTGCCCACCATATCCCAGTTGCCTTCATCCGTATAGAATTTTAAAGCAAAACCACGAATATCGCGCTCGGCGTCGGCCGCGCCACGCTCACCGGCAACGGTGGTAAAACGGGCAAACATTTCAGTTTTCTTGCCAACTTCGCTAAAAATAGAGGCACGGGTATATCGGGTGATATCATTGGTCACAGTAAAGGTGCCGAATGCACCGCTACCCTTGGCATGCATACGGCGCTCAGGGATGACTTCGCGTACAAAGTCGGCCAATTTTTCATTCAGCCACAAATCCTGTACCAGCAACGGACCGCGCGGCCCTGCGGTCAGACTGTTTTGATTGTCGGCTACCGGCGCACCGTTGCTCATAGTCAAATGGTTTACAGGGCATTTATTCATGGTTTTGCTCCTTGGTATTACGTTATTGAATGGAAATCTTTTAAAGCAGGCTCAGTTTAAGCTGCTTTGATGACTTTTATTATCATGGTCGGAGATGACTGCCGCCCGTTGCTGTTTGTTACGATGATACAGACTATACATGAATAATTTAGCTATTAAAACTATAGGATAGATTATTATTTTCTATTTAAATTTTAATCTTACAACAGCTTTAACCTCTTGATATTCAGCCGGAACTATCGTCTATCATGACCCATACAGTGTGACACAAAGCACAGCCAACAGCAGCATTTTTACGAAAAATTAAATCAAATAAATAGGATAATCATCCAAATAAACTTTTATTCTATTTTAAATACAAATATTTAATCTCATACTGATTATCATACCCCACGTTATGAATGGATTCAGACAACCTATCGGCTCTTAAAATTTAACGCAATAATTACATTTTTACCGGTTGAATGCGATGCCGCCAATAACATACAAAATGCCGTCTGAAATTGTGTTTCAGACGGCATTTGGATACATTAAATCAATTAAGCATCAATATTTTGCGCAATCAAGGCATTGTTTTCGATAAACGCGCGGCGCGGCTCGACTTCATCGCCCATCAAGGTCACGAACACTTCATCCGCCGCAATGGCATCTTCAATGCGCACTTTCAGCAAACGGCGCACGTTCGGATCCATCGTGGTTTCCCACAATTGCTCGGGATTCATCTCGCCCAAGCCTTTGTATCGCTGAATGCTCATGCCTTTTTGCGCGGCACTCATCAAGATATTCAAGGCTTCTTCAAAACTAGTAACCGGTTGCTCATTCTCGCCTTTCAGCAATACTGCTTCTTCACCGACCAAACCATCCAACATTTCCGCAGTTTGCACGATGGTTTGATAAGATTTGCTGCTCAAGAATTTCGGCTCGATGTAGCTGATGGCAACATTGCCGTGCAACTGACGGGTAATCTTGATGAAATGGCTGCCTTCTTGATGGCCTTCAATGCGTTGCAACGCAATTTCCTGATTTTTGAGCAGACCGCCCAACTCAGCAATGGCTTTATCGGTGCTTTCCGCCGTCGATAAATCCACCGGCTTGGCATAGAGCATGGCATTGAGTACCAAGCTGTCAATCACGCGGCTTTCTTGCTCGATCACGGCTTTGGCCAACAAGAATTGCTTGGCGATTTGCGCCAATTCTTCGCCTTCGATGGTGCGGCCGCCTGAAACCAATTTGGCTTTATCTACAGCCAAACCCAACAACCATTGGTCTTTTTCAAATTCGTCTTTCAAATAACGCTCTTGCTTACCGTATTTGGCTTTATACAAAGGCGGCTGAGCAATATAGATATAGCCGCGCTCGACCAATTCCGGCATTTGGCGGTAGAAGAAGGTCAGCAACAGTGTACGGATGTGTGCACCATCGACGTCGGCATCGGTCATGATGATGATGCGGTGGTAACGCAGTTTTTCCGGATTGAATTCTTCCTTGCCGATACCCGCGCCCAACGCAGTAATCAGCGTCGCCACTTCTTGGCTGGCCAGCATTTTTTCAAAACGCGCTTTTTCCACGTTAAGAATTTTACCTTTTAACGGCAAAATCGCTTGGAATTTGCGGTCACGGCCTTGCTTGGCCGAGCCGCCGGCGGAATCCCCCTCGACCAGATACAGTTCTGACAAGGCCGGATCTTTTTCCTGACAGTCCGCCAGCTTGCCCGGCAAACCCAAACCGTCCATCACGCCTTTGCGGCGGGTGATTTCACGGGCTTTGCGGGCAGCTTCGCGTGCGCGTGCGGCATCGACGATTTTTCCGGTGATGATTTTGGCTTCGTTCGGGTTTTCTTCCAAGAATTCGGTCAAAGCCTGGTTGATGACTTCGTTCACCACCGGCCCGATTTCACCCGACACCAGCTTGTCTTTGGTTTGCGATGAGAATTTCGGGTCAGGCAGCTTTACCGACAACACGCAGGTCAAGCCTTCGCGCATGTCGTCACCGGCGGTTTCGACTTTGGCTTTTTTTGCCACTTCATTAGCTTCGATATAGGCATTCAAAGTACGCGTCATCACGCCGCGCAAAGCCGCCAAATGGGTGCCGCCGTCGCGTTGCGGAATATTGTTGGTGAAACATTGCACCGATTCTTGGTAGCTGTCATTCCACTGCATGGCGCATTCCACGCTCATGCCGTCTTTTTCGCCGGTGGCATAAAAGATTTTTTCATGCAGCGGCGTTTTTTTGCGGTTCATATATTGCACGAAACCGGCCACACCGCCACTCAAGGCAAAGCTTTCGTGTTTACCGTCGCGCTCATCGGTCAATTCGATGTCCACGCCGTTATTCAGGAACGACAATTCGCGGATGCGTTTGGCCAAAATATCAAAACTGTATTCGACATTGCCGAAGGTCTCTTCACTGGCACGGAAACGCACGATGGTGCCTTTTTTATCCGATGCCCCCAATTCGGCCAACGGTTTTTCCGCCGCGCCGTTTACAAATTTCACAAAATGCTCTTTACCGTCGCGGTAGATGATTAAGGTCACCCAATCAGACAAGGCATTGACCACCGACACCCCCACGCCGTGCAGGCCGCCGGAGATTTTGTAGCTGTTGTTGTCAAACTTACCGCCCGCGTGCAACACGGTCATGATCACTTCGGCTGCCGAGCGGCCTTCTTTCGGGTGGATGCCGGTCGGCATGCCGCGGCCATTATCGGACACACTGACGGAATTGTCGGCGTGAATGGTGACGGTGATTTTGTCGCAATGACCGGCCAAGGCTTCGTCGATCGCATTGTCGAGCACTTCAAATACCATGTGGTGCAGGCCGCTGCCGTCCTGCGTATCGCCGATGTACATACCCGGGCGTTTGCGCACCGCTTCCAAGCCTTCTAAGACTTGGATACTGTCTGCGCCGTATTCTTCGTGTTTTTGGTCGGTCATAATCTTTATCTTTTTGAAACTAAATAGAAAACAGGCCGTCTGAATACTTTTTCAAGTGCGCTTCGGCATGGCGGAAATCGATACCGGCCAAACCCGTAACGCAACGGCAAATAACATGTCATTATACCTGATTTTGTTGAGTATTTCAGCTTTTATGCATGCAAATATTCCATAAAAAATGCCGTCTGAAAACAATTTCAGACGGCTTTACGGATATATTTTCATCAGATACGCATCGGCATCACAATATATTTGAAATCGGGGTTGTTCGGCATGGTGAACAAGGTCGAGCGGTTGGCATCGCCGAAAGCAAGCTGCATATCATCCGAATGGATGTTGCGCAACACGTCCATCAAATAGCCGATGTTGAAACCCACTTCCAATTCACCGCCTTGATAAGCGATTTCCAATTCCTCACGCGCTTCTTCCTGCTCGTTATTGGAACACACCACGCTCAGCAGCCCCGGTTGCAAGAACAAACGCGCACCACGGAATTTTTCATTGGCCAGAATCGAGGCACGCTCCAATGCACTTAGCAATTCGCTGCGCGATACCAAGAAAATTTTATCGTTGTCTAACGGAATCACACGGTTGAAATCGGGGAATTTACCGTCGATGACTTTGCTCACAATCACGGTATCGTTGCAGCGGAAACGCACTTGGTTATTCAACAATTCCACGCTGATGGCTTCGCCCGGATGATTTAAGAGCTTAAACAGTTCCAACACGGTTTTGCGCGGCAGAATCACTTCGGCTTTCGGCAATTCGGCTTCAATGGTGGTGGCGGAATACGCCAAGCGGTGGCCGTCGGTCGCCACCAAGCGCAATTGGTTGCCTTCTACCTGCATCAGCAAGCCGTTGAGATAATAGCGGATATCTTGCACCGCCATGCTGTATTGCACTTGCGAGAGCATGTTTTTAAAGGTTTCCTGCGTCAGTGAAAAAGCCGCGCTCACGTCTTCGCCCACACTCATCAACGGAAAGTCTTCCGCCGGCAGAGTTTGCAGCGCGAAACGTGATTTGCCTGCTTTCAAGGTCAGGCGGTTATCCGCCCAATCCAGCGACACAATGGCGCTATCCGGCAGCGCGCGCAGAATGTCTTGGAATTTTTTGGCATTGGTGGTGAGGCGGAAATCACCCGCCTGGCTTTCGGGCCCGTGGGTGTTGATTTGGATTTCCAAGTCGGTCGCCAAGATATTGGTTTGGCCGTTGCTGCTTTCGATTAACACATTAGACAGAATCGGCAAGGTATGGCGGCGTTCCACAATACCGGTAACGGCTTGCAGCGGCTTGAGAATGCTGTCGCGGTCGGCTTGCAAAATAAGCATGGGGAAAGTCCTTTGGATTTTGTTTGGATTTTGTTGGTTTTCGGTTTCAGACGGCCTACTATTAATCAGGCCGTCTGAAAAAATGCATTACAGCTATTTCGGTTTCAGCTGAGGTTCAAAGCCTTTATGGGCAGCCTGAACATCAGTTCTGGATCATAATCAGCAGCTTCTCATAATCCTGCGCCAGCTCGGGATCCTCTTCGCGCAGTTTCGCGACCGCCTTCACGCCGTGCATTACAGTGGTGTGATCGCGCCCACCGAAAGCATCGCCGATAGACGGCAGGCTTAAGTTGGTGAGTTCTTTGGTCAGACTCATCGCCACTTGGCGCGGACGGGCAATGTTGCGCGTGCGTTTTTTACCCAGAATGTCGCTGATTTTGATGCGGTAATATTTGGCAGTGGCATCAATAATCAAATCGGCGGTAATCACTTTATGGCGTACAGCAATGATGTCTTGCAACGCGTCGCGCGCCAAATCAATGTCAATCGGCTTGTTCATAAAGCGGCTGCTGGCGCTGACGCGGTTGAACGCGCCTTCCAACTCGCGCACGTTGGAACGGATTAGGTTGGCGATGAAAAACGCCGCTTCTTCGGTCAAGTTTACGCCGGCAGATTCGGCTTTTTTCTGCAAAATCGCCACGCGCATTTCCAATTCGGGCGGTTCGAGCTCCAGCGTCAAACCCCATGAGAAACGCGACTTCAGGCGGTCATCCATGTCTTCGATTTTGGCGGGCAAAACGTCGCAGGTTAAGATTAACTGTTTCTTTTCATTATGAAAATGGTTATACAGATAGAAGAACTCTTCCATCGTTCGGTCTTTGCCTTTTATGAACTGAATATCGTCGATAATCAGCAAATCGTATTGCTTGTATTGCTGCTTGAACACATCATAACTATTCGAGCGCACAGCATTCATAAAGCTGCGGATGTAGTCATCGGAATGCATGTAGCGCACTTTGGCATCGGGCTTGTTTTTCAGCAATTCGTTGCCGATGGCCTGCACCAAGTGGGTTTTACCCAAACCGGTGCTGCCGTATAGGAAAAACGGGTTGTAGCTTTGGCCCGGATTTTCCGCAATTGATTGCGCGGCGGCGGCGGCAATTCGGTTGCCCTTACCTTCCACCAAAGTATCAAACGTGTAATCCGCCGATAAATTAGTTGTCTGATAACGCGCTTCTTCTGCATCACGCTGCACTTCCTGCTTAATTTTGCCGGGCGCGGGTTTGTCTTCTGCTGCTTCTGGCATTGCTTTGTTTTCCGGCAGAGTTTTCAAACGTTCGGCTAAAATATCGGCAGCGGATTTTTTCGGTGTCGGCTTGACAGCCTGTTCAGACAGCATGGCTAAATTCGCTTCAACAGCTTCAGCGCTGACTTCTTGCCGTACCGGAATTTCCGCCACTTCCGCCGCTTGATTCTCTGCTGCAGGCGCATCGTGCTGCGCCGCCATGATGTAACTCTGCCCTACGCCGACTTTAAACACCAGCGGAACCTGTTCCGGCACCAATTGCGCACGAACGGCATCAATCTTGGCAGCAAACTGGTTTTTCAACATATTGACGGCAAACTGGTTTTTGCCATACACCACCCACACCCCACCTTCCTCGCCCACGGTCAACGGTGCAATCCATTGCTGGAATTGTTGCGCGGGTAAGGTCAGATTCAGACTCAAAAGGCACTGCGGCCAAAATTCAGCTAAGGTCATGGAATGGCTCAAATCGTGAAACAGTTGGGGAAAACAAAGGTGCAGAAAACAGCAAAGGCCGTCTGAAAGAAAGGGAACAGCTTGATAATACACTGTTTTCAGACGGCCTGAAATCTATGTAAGCATATACAGATTGAACGATTATACTGAATTTTATCCACAACCGCATCAAATTTTTATCCACAATCGGCTGCTTTATCCTTCTTCATCGCACTAACCGTACATATCCCTAATCCGGCTTTACTTCTAATGAATGTTAAATCCAACACATTCCAGCCTCCCGAATAAACGAAGTCGCCATATTGATTGACAAAAGCTTGAAATTGGGGTGTAATTCACAGTTTAATTCTACCGATTTTTTAGGAAAAGACATGAAACGCACTTATCAACCTTCCGTTACCAAACGCAAACGCACCCACGGTTTCTTGGTTCGCTCTAAAACCCGCGGTGGTCGCGCAGTATTGGCTGCCCGTCGCGCCAAAGGCCGCAAACGCTTGGCTGTTTAATCTTGAATTACGGTTTCGGCAAGCAGTATCGCTTATTAAAAACGGATGATTATTCATCCGTTTTTGCGTTGAGAAACTGCAAAAGCCGCGATTTGCTGCATGTTTCGCAATCCGGTGACAACGGCTTGGGTCATGCGCGCTTAGGTTTGGTGGTCAGCAAGAAAACCGCCAAACGCGCCAACAAACGCAATTACATGAAACGTGTGATCCGCGATTGGTTCCGCCGTCACCGCAGCCAACTGCCGCCGCATGATTATGTGGTGCAGGTCCGGCGCCTGTTTACGCGCGACAATGCGCCCGAAGCCCGCGACCAGCTCGCCCAACTCATGATTCGGAAACGCCGATGAACTCGCCTTTGGCTAAAATGATGCTGCTGCTGATTCGGTTTTACCAATATGCCATCAGCCCGCTCATTCCACCGCGGTGCCGCTTCACGCCGACTTGTTCGCAATATGCTGTGGAAGCGGTGCAGAAACATGGCGCCCTTAAAGGCGGCTGGTTGGCATTTAAACGCATCGCCCGCTGCCACCCTTTCGGCGGCTCCGGCCGCGACCCCGTGCCTTAAGCATCAACATAAAACGGGATTCTCTTTCTTTCACTTTACTTCCCGTTTTACCGCTCATTATATAGATGCCGTCTGAAAATATGGGATTCTCCTCATACCGATCTTCATGAAAATCATCGCTTATCGGCATGATTTCCTTTTATTTCTCAGTGATTTCTATATAATGCCGTCTGAAGCAATATTCAGCACTTTAACTTACCTATCCAGCAATTCCGGGAATTTTTATGGATTTCAAAAGACTTATGGCATTTTTTGCCATCGCCTTGTTGATTTTGATGGGCTGGGAAAAACTGTTCCCATCACCAAAACCGACACCGGCACAACAAGCCGCCCAGCAGCAACAGCAAGCAGCCGTTGCCCAAAATGAAGCCGCGCTTACCGCCGCCACACCGATTACCGTAACCACCGATACCGTGAAAGCTGTAATCGATGAAAAAAGCGGTGATTTGCGACAAATGACTTTGTTGAAATACCAAGCCACCGGTGACGAAAGCAAAAACTTCGTTTTGTTTAACGACAGCAAAGAATACACTTACGTTGCCCAGTCCGAACTGCTGGATGCGCAAGGCAATAATATCTTAAAAGGTGTCAGCTTTACCGCCGCACAAAAAGACTACACGCTCAACGGCGGCAAGGTCGAAGTACGTCTGAGCGCGCCGGAAACCAATGGCCTGAAAGTCGATAAAGTGTACACCTTCACTAAAGACAGTTACGTGGTAAACGTACGCTTTGACGTTACCAACAGCACCGGCCATCCGGTCAATCTGTCGGCCAACTACAATGTCGTGCGCGACAGCAGCGAACCGGAAGGCCAAGGCTACTTCACCCATTCTTATGTCGGCCCAGTGGTATACACCCCTGAAGAGAAGTTCCAAAAGGTCGATTTTTCAGACTTGGATGACGATGCCAAATCCGGCAAAAACGAAGCCGAATACGCCCGTCAAACCAAAACCGGCTGGCTGGGTATGATTGAGCATCACTTCATGGCCACTTGGATTTTGCAACCGAAAGGCGGCCAAACCGTCTGCGCCCAAGGCAACTGTACAATCGACCTGAAACGCCGTAACGACAATCTTTACAGCGCCGGCGTGAGCGTGCCTTTAGCCACAATTCCGGCCAACGGCACCAGCCAAGCCGTGATGAACCTGTATGCCGGCCCGCAAACTACCGATACTTTGGTACAAGTAGCCGACAACCTGCAATTAGCCAAAGACTACGGCAAAGTGCATTGGTTCGCCTCACCGCTATTCTGGCTGCTGAACAAGCTGCACGACGTGATTGGCAACTGGGGGTGGGCGATTGTTGCCTTGACCATCATCGTCAAAGCTGTGCTGTATCCGCTGACCAACGCCTCTTACCGCTCGATGGCGAAAATGCGCGCCGTTGCGCCTAAGCTGCAAGCAATTAAAGACAAATACGGCGACGACCGCATGGCGCAGCAACAAGCCATGATGCAGATGTATAAAGACGAGAAAATCAACCCGCTGGGCGGCTGCCTGCCTATGCTGTTGCAAATTCCCGTGTTCATCGGTTTGTATTGGGCGTTGTTTGCTTCGGTAGAATTGCGCCAAGCACCATGGCTGGGCTGGATTCAAGACCTGAGCCGTCCTGACCCTTGGTTTATCCTGCCGCTGATTATGACCGCGACCATGTTCATCCAAACCTATTTGAACCCGCCGCCAACCGACCCTATGCAGGCCAAAATGATGAAGATCATGCCGTTGATTTTCTCGGTGATGTTCTTCTTCTTCCCTTCCGGTTTGGTGCTGTACTGGGTAGTCAACAACTTGCTGACCATCGCCCAACAATGGTACATCAACAAAAGCATTGAAAAGCAACGCACCCAAGGCGAAGTGATTTCTTAATGTGAAATAAACCAAAGGCCGTCTGAAAACAATTTTTCAGACGGCCTTTTTTGTATAATTCACCCAAAATCAAATGTCGGTTAAAATACCTCTTCCGGAAAATTCACCACGATTTTACGCTTCTTACTGCATTTGACCTGTGTCACATACTGCTCCTCACCGTTTACCAACCGATGCACTGTTACCCCGTAAGCCGTATCATGACGCGGCGACAATCTGTCCCATCGACGAAAACAGCATATATTGGTAATCACCGTTTTGCAGCACCAAATTCGTCCACAAATCACGCCCGATACCGCCCCAACGCGGCGAACGGTCAATTGCTTCCTGCCTATCGTTTTCAAACACCAATTCCGCACGCTTAGGTTTACCAAACTGATAACGGAATTTCCCGTCCTGCTCGGTCACGCGCACTTGCTTGCCCTGCGCATTGGTGCAGAAGAAAATTAAATGATCGGCAGCATGGGCAAATGAAGCAGAGCCCAGCAGCAGAATACACAAATAATTTCTTGTTCTCATATTAAGCATTCCTTATCCTGTTTCTGAAGTCTTAGGCCGAGACCTTTGTAAAATCCCTATTTTGGTACATTTCTTTGTTGTGTGCTGCTCAAAATCTTACCTATCTTCATGATATGTCTTCGCTTTATGTGCTGCTACCACTTTAAGCCACACTCAAATCCAGGGTTTTGCAAAGGTCCCGCCCCGTCTGAAAACATCACAACCAATACAAGCTTTCAGACGGCCTGTCCCGCATGCAACACAAATATCGTTGGCCGCTTTTTCAAATTTGGTAATTCGCCCATTTTTTTCCAATCAGCTACCGTTTTGCTAATGATGGTTTGTGTCGGCAGGGTTAAATCGCAAGCGATACACAGGCGTGTTTCGGCATGCAGGTTATCTAGTATATCGCCGAGTAAGGCATCATTGCGGTATGGAGTTTCGATGAAAAGCTGGGTTTCGTTTTGGCTGCGGCTGCGTTTTTCTAAGGCTTTCAAGGCTTCAATGCGCTCGCTTTTTTCAGACGGCAGATAGCCTTTAAAAGCAAAATTTTGCCCGTTTGCCCCCGAAGCCATCAAGGCCAATAATAAGCTCGACGGCCCAATCAGCGGCCGTACCTCAAAGCCGTGTTTATGCGCCAATGCCACCAAGTTCGCGCCCGGATCCGCCACTGCCGGGCAACCGGCTTCGCTGACAACGCCCATACTGCGGCCTTCCTGTAAGGGTTTGAGCAGCTCGGGCAGCGTTTTCAAATCTGTGTGTTCGTTGAGGGTTTGCAGGTTCAGCTCACGGATAGGCGTGGTTACACCTAAATGTTTCAAATGCGCGCGCGCGGTTTTCTCCGCTTCCACGACAAAATCGGTCAGGCCGATAATCTGCGCTTGCTCTTGCGGCAGCAAACACGGTGTATCCGGTGCGCCTAAGGGGGTAGGAATCAGGTATAAAACGGGGGACATGATTTACTTTCTATTCAAACAGGCCGCCTGAATTTTTCAGATGGCTTCATCATCTTTTCAGACAGCTTTACAACACTTCCACCCCTTCATTGTTTAAAAAATCAATCAGGCGGAAAATCGGCAGACCGATGAGCGCATTAGGATCGGTGCTGTCGATTTTTGCCAACAAAGCCGCGCCCAAACCTTCGCTTTTGGCCGCACCTGCGCAATACACGGCATCGGGTTCCCGCTCAAGATAACGGCGGATTTGCATCTCGGTTAATTCGCGCATGGTAACGACTGTGTGGTCGACGTGCTGCTGCATACGGCCGGAAACGGTGTTCAAAAGCACGATTGCGCTGTAAAATTCTATGTGCTTACCGCTGAGTGCGGTCAGCATTTGTTGTGCATTCGCCACGTTCATCGGTTTGCCCAATTGACACTGATTGCACCAGGCTACCTGGTCGGCACCGATAATCAGCGCGTTCGGAAATTGCGCCACCAACGAGCGCGCTTTGCCTGCGGCCAACCGTAAGGCGGTGCTTTGCGCGTGCTCCCCTTCGATCGGTGTTTCATCAATATCCGGGGAGGCCGTCTGAAAAACCAAACCCAATCGCACCAACTGCTCACGACGGAATACCGATCTCGACCCTAAAATTAATGGCAATTTTTCACTCATTTTTGCTTAAAAATATTGACGTTAGACTGCCGAAATTATATCATACCCCGTTTATGTTAGACCCTAATTTGATTGACCCAGAAGTTTTCGCCGCCGAAAAGCAGCATCTGCGAGGCAGTTTCCTGCTCAATGAGTTGGACGAACGTGTTTGGTCGCACGAATATCCGGCTGACAAGCAAACCAAAGTTTGGTTTACGCTGCAAGGCGGACGCGACCGCCTGCAGCGACTGTTTCTTGACTTGACGGTAAGCGCCGATATGCCGCTGTTTTGCCAGCGCTGCGTGAAGCCTATGCCGTTCGAACTCAACGAGACCAGCCGTATTGTTTTGTTTGCCGATGACGAGCATTTGGATGATGCCATGCTTTCCGATGAGGAATTAGAAGGCATGCTGATCACCAAATCGCTTGATATTAGAGAACTGGTTGAAGACCAAATCCTGATGGCTTTACCATTTTCACCGCGTCACGAAGACTGTAGCAATGTCTCTCTGGAACACGTCAATCAGGACAAACCCAACCCTTTCGCTGTTTTAAAATGTTTGAAAAACAGTTAATTAGGACACAGTATTATTTATCTAGGAGCTTGAAATGGCCGTTCAACAAAATAAAAAATCCCCTTCTAAACGCGGTATGCACCGTTCACACGATGCATTGACCGCACCTGCCCTGTCTGTTGACAGCAACACCGGCGAAGTACACCGCCCACACCACATTTCACCTAACGGAATGTACCGTGGTCGCAAAGTAGTTAAAGCCAAAGGCGAATAATTTATTCGACTGACTGAAAAAGCCAGAATATTGCCCTGCAATGCTGGCTTTTTTACGTTACATCTCTGATATGGATGGCGGTAACGCTAAAACGCAAACCGCCGTTTATTCGTCACATTTTCTCTATCGGGACGTTAAAATGACTCAGAAAATCTGGTATACATACGATGATATTCATCGCGTGATCAAAGGCTTAGCTGAAAAAATCCAAAATTCCGGCGTTAAATACGATGCCATGATTGCCATCGGCGGCGGCGGCTTTATTCCTGCCCGTATGTTGCGCTGCTTTTTGGAAATCCCGATTTACGCCGTCACCACTGCCTATTACGACAGCGACAACCAAGGCCAAGTGACCGAAGAAGTGAAAAAAGTGCAATGGTTCGACCCTTTGCCGGAAGCCTTAAAAGGCAAAAATGTGTTGGTTGTTGACGAAGTGGACGACAGCCGCGTAACCATGGAATTTTGCCTGACCGAATTGCAGAAAGAAGATTTCAACACCATCGGTGTGGCCGTGTTGCATGAAAAAATCAAAACCAAAGTCGGCAAACTACCGGAAAATATCCCTTACTTCAGCGGTATTACCGTAGAAGACTGGTGGATCAACTACCCATGGGATGCGCTAGATATCGACGAGCATAACCAATTGGCCGTACAAAACCGCGGTTGATATTTCGATAAATTGCTGCCAAATACAATTATATCAAACAGCACAATCCTTTCTTAAGAAATGTCGCTTATTCACGACATTTCTGTTTTCAGACAGTCTCACCCCCAATCAAGCCGTCTGAAACACAAAACGGAGAACAACATGATTACATTAGCCGTAGATGCCATGGGCGGTGACGCCGGCTTAACGGTTACCGTACCAGGTGCCATTGCTTTTTTGAAAAAGCAGTCCAATGTGCATTTAATGATGGTCGGCGATGAAGTTGGCCTTCAGCAAGCATTAAAATCTGCCAATGCACCAATGGATCGCATCAGCATCATCCCAGCCAGTCAAGTGGTTGAAATGGATGAAGCGCCACAACTGGCACTGAAAAACAAAAAAGATTCATCCATGCGCGTAGCCATCAATCAAGTAAAAGAAGGCAACGCACAAGCTGCCGTATCTGCCGGCAACACCGGCGCACTGATGGCAACTGCCCGCTTCGTGCTCAAAACCATACCCGGTATTGAGCGCCCTGCCATCGCCAAATTTATGCCTTCCAGCAATACCAACCATTTCACACTGATGCTGGATTTGGGTGCCAACGTAGATTGTAGCGCCGACCAGCTTACCCAATTTGCCGTGATTGGCAGCGAATTGGTGCAGGCCATGTATCCGGAGAAAGGCCAACCGCGCGTCGGTTTACTCAATGTCGGCACAGAAGACATCAAAGGTACGGAAACAGTCAAGCAAACCTTTAAGCTGCTCAAAAACAGTAAATTGAATTTTATCGGCAATATTGAAGGAAACGGTGTATTCAACGATCAAGTAGATGTGGTCGTGGCCGATGGTTTTGTCGGCAACATTATGCTGAAAACCATTGAAGGCGCAGTGAAATTCATGAGCGGCGAAATCAAGCAGGAATTCAGCCGCAATGTGTTTAATAAACTGGCGGCCATTACTGCCCTGCCAGCACTCAAAGGCATGAAAGCCAAGCTCGATCCGCGTAAATTCAACGGCGCGATTTTTTTAGGCTTGCGCGGTGTGGTTATCAAAAGCCACGGCGGTACTGATGAAGTCGGCTTTATGTATGCACTGGAAGAAGCCTATCACGAAGCCAAATTCGCCAGCTTAGCTAAAATCGAACAAGGTGTGGCCGAACAATTAGCCGCCTTGGAAGAAGTACGCGAACAAGAAGCCTTGGACAGCGGCGCTTCCCATATCAGTACACCTTAATCGGCGTAGCATCTTTAAATTCAGACGGAACGAAAGTGTCTTAGCAGAATTTAAAGCATGAATCACCAAAATTCTGTACAAAAGGCCGTCTGAAATCCATGAACTGCCCCCAATTCTTGGACAAGTGAAAAATCTTTCTCAAACAGCCTTTTCAAGCTGGGTTCTGTAAGCCGCAGGACTCAGCTTTTTTAAATTCAAACTAATCCGTTTATGATTATAGTAATGTATGTAATCATCTATCACTCTAGTCAATTCTGCCACCGATAACGTACCTTCTTGATGGAAGCTCTCCGTTTTCAGTGTATCGAAAAAAACGCTCCATCGGCGCATTGTCCCAGCGTGCCTTTGCGCGACATACTTTGCACAATCCCTTTCTCAGCCAGTTTCGTTCGATAAGCACCGTTGCGGTAAAGCACACCTTGGTCGGAATGCAGCAGCGGCGTTTGGCCTTTCAGACGGCCTGAGAAAGGATATGACAGTAAAGCCAATCAAACACTTACTGCAACATAAAAGGCTTTCAGACGGCATTATGCGTAAGGCACCGAGGCCGCCCGTTAACAGAAGAAGATAAAACAAGAAATAAACAATTGTCGAAAACGCGCTATGTGATGGAACAGAGCTTCGGTACGCTGCACCGTAAATTCCGCTATCACCGTGCGGCTTATTTTGGTTTATTGAACGTCACTGCACAAAGTCATTTGAAGGCGATTGGTATCAACCTGCCAAAAGCGGCCAATAGGCTTCGTGTGTCTGCTGTCTGAAAAGGGGAAAGAGGCTCAAAAAGTAGGCAATGATCGAGAACTACAGAATATTTAATATTGGAAAAAAGCTTACTGAGTTACCTAAGTAAGCTTTTTTTGATTATAGCAAGGTTTTGTAAAGGCCTCGGCCTGTTTTTATTCTTCGCTCGGAATCTGATTTAATTTTTTCAACAACTTTTCCGATTTTTCCGGATCATCGTTACGCATCAATTTGGCAATCGGGTATTCCAACTGATTGGTGTCGCTTTTCAAAATAATGTTTTTCACATCCAAAAGATTATTGGTGTTCATGGAAAAACGGCGTAAGCCCATGCCGAGCAGCACGCGGGTGAAGGCTGTGTCGCCGGCCATTTCGCCGCACACGGAGACACTTTTGTCTATGCGGTTGGCGGTACGGATGATGTGCTGAATCATTTTCAACACTGCCGGATGGCTCGGCTGGTAAAGGTGGCTGACGGCCTCGTCGCCGCGGTCGACCGACAACACGTATTGAATCAAGTCATTGGTGCCGATGGAAATAAAATCGACCATTTTCAGAATGCTGCCGACCGTCATCGCCGCAGACGGAATTTCAATCATGCAGCCGATGCTGACTTCACCGAACGCTTCACCGCGTTCGGTCAATTGTTTCTGCGCCGTCTCCAAGTGAATCAGACATTGGCGCACTTCGGATAGCGATGTAACCATCGGCCACATCATGCGCACGGGGCCGTGCTGGGCGGCACGTAAAATCGCGCGCATCTGCGTGCGGAACATCACCGGCTCGGCCAAGCACAAGCGGATGCCGGTTAAACCCAATGCGGGATTCAGGCTGCCGTTGGGCGTGGCGTTTTGGCCGAACCAACGGGGATTTTTGTCCACGCCCAAATCAACGGTGCGGATGGTGAGGTTCTTGCCTTTGAGCTTTTTCACAATCCCGCTATAGACTTCGTATTGCTCGTCTTCAGACGGCATGTTTTCGCGGTTGAGATAGAGAAATTCGCTGCGGAACAAGCCTACACCGTCGGCACCGATATTGTGTAAAGCCTTGATGTCTTCGGCGGACTCGATGTTGGCGAGCAATTCAATGTTGATGCCGTCGGCGGTGGTGGCGGCGGTTTTCTTGAGTTTGTTCAACTCGCGCTTATGGCTGCGGTATTCGCGCTCCAAGCGGCGGTATTCCGCCAGCACCACGTCATCGGGGTTAATCAGCAAAATACCGTTGATGCCGTCAACAATGACGATTTCATTTTCGGTAATCAGCTTGCGGGCGTTGTGCAGACCAATAACCGATGGAATATCCAAGCTGCGGCCTAAAATGGCGGTGTGGCTGGTCGGACCGCCGGCATCGGTAACAAACGCGGTAATGTGTTGTTCTTTAAACAAAACAGTATCGGCCGGCGACAGATCATGCGCAATCAGAATGGTGTCTTCAAACGGGTTATTGGCCAAATTCAATTCGTTGCTCTGACCGACCAAATGATTGTGAATGCGCTGCACCACTTGCAGCATATCCTGCTTGCGTTCGCGCAGGTAGGCATCCTCCATTTCGTCAAATTGGGCGGCAAGTTTGTCGCTTTGCTGTTTCAGTGCCCATTCAGCATTGATGTTTTGCGCGCGCAACAAATCGACCGGCTCGCGTGAAAGCGTCACATCGGTGAGCAGCATCAAATGCAGCGAGATGAACGCGCCCAATTCGGTCGGCGCGTTTTCAGGAATGGCGTTGCGCAGCTGCTCCAATTCTTTACGCGTGGCTTTCACCGCCGCATCAAATCGTGCCACTTCCGCTTCGATGTTTTCCGGATCGATGTCGTACTGCGGCACTTCGGTGCTGCCGCGTGACACCAAGTGCGCATGACCGATGGCTATACCTTTGCCCGCCGCCACGCCGTATAGCATAATACTCATATTATTCGCCTTCGCCGAAGTAATCATTGATCAAATCGGTCAGAGCCTGCATGGCGGCAGCTTCGTCGCTGCCGTCAACTTCAATTTCAATCACGCTGCCTTTGGCGGCTGCCAGCATCATCAAACCCATAATGCTTTTGCCGTTGACACGGCTGCCGTTTTTGCTGACCCAGATTTCGCTTTGAAAGCGTGATGCGGTTTGGGTGAATTTGCTCGACGCACGCGCGTGTAAACCCAATTTGTTGATGATTTCGATTTCTTGCTTGAGCATGGTTTTTCCTGATTTTGCTTTTTATTCATACACTATCAGACGGCCTGTTGGCTCAGGCCGTCTGAAAAAATCCATTCATGGCGGCGAGTCTGACTCAGTTTCAGATGTCCTCTGCCGCTTTTTTACACATCAAATCGTCCGGTGCCGCCGTGATGGCAAAAATGCCGCGAATCGCCGCTTCTTTCACTGTTTCGGTAAACGCAGTCAGGTCGGTGGCAGCCGGTGCGTATTGCACGGCTTTAATTATCATCGGCGCATTCAGGCCGGTGAGGATCGCGGATTTGCCTTCTCGTACCATGCGGCGGGCGGCGTTACACGGGGTCGCGCCAAAAATATCGGTCATAATCAATACGCCGTGACAATCTTCCGAAAACTCCTGAATCATGGAAATCGCGCGGTTAATCAGGTCGTCTTGGTCTTCGTTCGGCTGCGCGCCCAAAATATGGACGTTTTCAGGACTGCCTTGCGGAAAAAAATGATGTGTCAAACCACGGTAGGCTTCACCTATGGTTTCGTGAGTAATGATAAGCAAGCCAATCATTTGCGTTCCTGAAATGAAATAAGGTTTTTATGGTGTTGAGATGGTTGCAGATGCCTGAATAAACAAGGCCGTCTGAATGTTTCTTGGCGTAGCTTTACTTTATTGTTCAGACGGCCTGCTGATTAATCCTGCTTCAAAGCGTAAATTTCGCCCAAATTGCGCCAGCAGCCGGCCGCGTCCATGCCGTAGCCGAAAACATAGCGGTTGGGCACATCCAAGCCGACGTAATCACCTTTGGTTGGCTTTTCTTTGTCGATTAATTTATTGGCAAACACCGCCGCACGACAGCTTGCCGCCCCCATTTCCAACAGCTTTTCCTGAATCGCATGCATGGTGTGGCCTTCATCGAGAATGTCGTCCAACACCACCACATGACGGCCGCGGATTTGCTCGGCATCGGGCATGCGTTTCCAATTGAAATTACCGCCCTGCAATTTGTCGCCGTAGCGCGAAACATGCACATAATCAAAGTCCAGCGGAAAGCGCAGTAACGGCAATAATTGGCCGGTAAACACCACCGCCCCACCCATCACAGGCAGCAACAGCGGATATTTATCGCCCAAATCGCGGGTTATGCCGCCGGCCACTTTCTGCAGCGCAGCTTGGCATTCTTCTTGGCTGAACAACAATTCAGCGTTGTCGAGCATGGTTTGAGTTTGATGGCGTTTGGTTTCGAGATCCATTTGTCTGTACCGCGCAAAATCTAAAATTTAATTATAACAGCAGGCTTAAAACGGCGGCTAAAATATCGCAATGCGCGATCACCATCTAGGCTGAGATCTTCGCAAAACTTCAGACTTGAGTACGGTTTGAAGTTAGATCAGCGCAGAAAGCGAAGACCTATCATGAAGACAGGCAAGTTTTCGAGCAGCGCATAACGAAGAAATGTGCCAAAGATGAAGATTTGGCAAAGGCCTCTGTCTGCCGAAAACTTTTGGTCAAACCTTTGCGCTATAATATGCCCCCTTTCCTTTTTCAGACGGCCTATCCGCCATGACGCAGCATTCCGACCCGTTCCAACATTTCGAAAACCTTGAATCTCCCGCCACGCAAGATTTCGCCGCCAAAGCGCACAATGAAACCCAAGCACGTTTTATGGAAAACGATACTTCACGCACGCTTTCAGACGGCATTTTGGCGCAAATGCAGGACACGCGCCAAATCCCGTTTTGCCAAGAGCACCGTGCGCGCATGTACCATTTCCATCAAGACGCGGAATACCCAAAAGGCGTGTACCGTGTTTGTACCGCTGCGACGTATCGATCAGGTTATCCGGAATGGGAAATCTTGTTTTCAGTGGCCGATTTCGATGAGATTTTGGGCGATGACGTTTACCTCGGCGGCATCTCGCATTTGGTCGAAAAACCGAATCTGGCCTTGCTGACCTTGAGTCGCGCCGGTGGAGATGCAGCCTATACCTTGGAAATGGATTTGGCTGCCGGTACGCTGGTAAACGGCGGTTTTCACTTTCCGGCCGGTAAAAACCACATTTCATGGCGCGATGAAAACAGCGTATGGGTTTGCCCTGCATGGGACGACCGCCAACTCACACAAGCAGGCTATCCGCGCGAAGTGTGGCTGGTCGAGCGCGGGCAAAGTTTTGAAGAAAGCACGCCGGTTTTCCAAATCGACCGCGACGGCATGATGGTCAATGCTTGGCGTTATCTCGACCCGCAAGGTTCGCCGATTGATTTAATCGAAGCCTCGCAAGGGTTTTACACCAAAACCTATTGGCAGGTTTCCGCACAAGGTGAAGCCAAGCCTTTGAATTTGCCGGAAGATTGTGATGTGGTCGGATATTTGTCCGGCCATTTGATGCTGACCCTGCGTAAAGACTGGCTCCGTGCCAACCAAAGCTACCCGAGCGGCAGCCTGTTGGCAGTAAAGCTGCACAAAGGCGAACTCGGCGCGGCGCAATTGCTGTTCGCACCCAATGAGACGCAAGCCTTGGAAAGCGTGGAAACAACCAAGCGTTTTGTGGTGGCCAGTACGTTGGAAAACGTGCAAGGCCGTCTGAAAGCATGGCGTTTTGCCGATGGTGCGTGGCAGGAAATCGAATTGCCCCGCCTGCCGATGGGCACATTGGAAATGACTGACCAGCCGTGGGGCGGCGATGTGGTGTATTTGGCTGCCAGCGATTTCACCACGCCGCTGACGCTGTATGCCTTGGATTTGAACGTAATGGAACTCACCGTCATGCGTCGCCAGCCGCAGCAGTTTGCCGCCGCCGGCATTCAAGTACAGCAGTTTTGGACAAGCTCTGCAGACGGCACACAGATTCCTTATTATCATGTCAGTAAAAATGTTTCAGACGGCCTCTCATCGCAGACACCGACCTTAGTGTATGTGTACGGCGGCTTCGGTGTGCCCGAATTGCCGCATTATTTGGGCAGCATCGGTAAATATTGGCTGGAACAAGGCCATGCGTTTGTATTGGCCAACGTGCGCGGCGGCGGCGAATTCGGTCCTCATTGGCACCAAGCGGCGCAAGGTTTGCACAAACACAAAAGCACTGACGATTTACTCGCCATCGTTGACGATTTGAGCCGCCGCGGTTTGAGTTCGCCCCCACACATCGCCCTGCAAGGGGGCAGCAATGGCGGCTTGGTAGTGGCATCTGCCTTTGTACGCCAGCCGCAAAGCTTCGGCGCGATGGTGTGCGAAATGCCGCTGACCGATATGTTGCGCTATCCTTTATTATCGGCCGGTTCAAGCTGGACAGACGAATACGGCAATACGCAAAAATACGACATCTGCCGCGGTTACTGGCAGCAGCACTCGCCCTACCACAATCTTTCAGACGGCCGCCACTATCCGCCGGCCTTAATCACCACCAGCTTGAGTGACGACCGCGTCCATCCCGCCCACGCGTTGAAGTTTTATGCCAAATTGCGTCAAAAAAGCCCGCAATCATGGCTGTATTGCCCCGACAACGGCGGCCACACGGGTAACAGCACACAACAGGATTCCGCTGATGAATTGGCCTGTATTCTGGCGTTTTTAAACTGTTTTTTAGTGAAAAAAGCCGTCTGAACGGCAAAATTCCCGTTCAGACGGCCTGCAAACGGTATGCCGAAGCAAAATGGTTCTGATTAACCCTTTGATAACAAACAAAAACAAAATGCTGCTTGTAGGATAAAAACAGCCTATGATAATATGCAGCGTAACGAAAGCATTCCCTGAGAATGCAGAAAGCGCATTTTTAGATGGAAAACTCTAAACGAATTCGGTACAATACATCCGATTTATTTTTTCAAACCCGCCGCAAGGCATATAAGGAACGACTGACATGTCAAATATCGAACAACAAGTTAAAAAAATTGTTGCTGAACAACTGGGCGTGAATGAAGCCGAAGTGAAAAACGAATCATCTTTCCAAGACGATTTGGGCGCAGACTCATTGGACACCGTTGAACTGGTAATGGCTTTAGAAGAAGCTTTCGGTTGCGAAATCCCTGACGAAGAAGCCGAAAAAATCACCACCGTACAATTGGCTATCGACTACATCACTGCCCACAACGGCTAATCCGTAGTCTCACCAACACGCCGGCCTCTGCTGCGATTCCGCATACAGGGGCTTTTACCTTATTAGATATGCTCAAAATTAGAGAAAAATTCTAATTTTCAGACGGCCTATCAGGCATTTCAGCCTTACCGTCCACCAATCCCGATTAACGACAGCGAGATTATCATGAGTCAACGAAGAGTAGTCATTACAGGCCTCGGCCAAGTATCACCGGTCGGCAACGACGCCGCCACCGCATGGAGCAACCTGCTCGCAGGCAAAAGCGGCATCGGCATGATTACCCGCTTTGACGCATCCGAAATCAACAGCCAAATTGCCGGCGAAGTGCGCGATTTCGACATCAGCGAATACATCAGTGCCAAAGAAGCCCGCCGCATGGATGCCTTTATCCACTACGGCTTGGCCGCCGCCCTGCAAGCCATTCGGGACGCAGGCTTGGACGATACCCCAGATTTAGACAAAGACCGCATCGGCGTAAATATCGGTTCAGGCATCGGCGGCATGCCGAGCATTGAGGCCACCGGTATTGCGGTGCAAGAAGGTGGTGCGCGCAAGATTAATCCGTTCTTTATTCCGGGCTCGCTGATTAACCTGATTTCCGGTCATGTCACCATTTTGAAGGGCTACCGCGGCCCTTCATACGGCATGGTCTCGGCGTGTACCACCGGTGCACACTCTATCGGCGATGCAGCGCGTTTGATTAAATACGGCGATGCCGACGTAATGGTAGCAGGCGGCGCGGAAGGCTCTATCAATTTATTGAGCGTTGGCGGCTTTGCGGCCATGAAGGCTTTGTCGACCCGCAATAACGACCCTACAGCAGCTTCCCGCCCGTGGGACAAAGGCCGTGACGGTTTCGTGATTGCCGAAGGTGCCGGTGTGTTGGTATTGGAAGAATTGGAACATGCCAAAAAACGCGGCGCGAAAATCTACGCCGAGATCGTCGGCTTCGGCATGAGCTCGGACGCCTACCACATCACCGCACCAAACGAAGAAGGTCCTGCTCTGGCCGTAACCCGCGCATTAAAAGATGCCGGCCTGAACGTAAGCGATGTGAATTATGTCAACGCACACGGCACTTCTACCCCGTTGGGTGATGCCAATGAAACCAAAGCACTGAAACTGGCTTTGGGCGAACATGCTAAAAATGTGGTGGTGAACTCAACCAAATCCATGACCGGCCACTTGCTGGGCGCAGCCGGCGGCGTGGAAGCCGTGTACAGCATCATGGCGATTCACGATCAAAAATCGCCACCAACCATCAATTTGGAAGATCAAGACATCGAAGCAGGCTGCGATTTAGACTATTGCGCCAACGAAGCGCGCGACTTGAACATTAATGTTGCCATTTCCAACTCTTTCGGCTTCGGCGGCACCAACGGCACATTGGTATTCAAAAAATTTGAAGGTTGATTGGTTTTATTTGAAAAGCCGTCTGAACAATATTGTTCAGACGGCTTTTTTATATGGTTAAATCCCAATCAATCTACTTTATGCCGTTGATTTTGACACTCACTCCATGCCAAAACCTCTTCTAAGCCGAATAGCTCTTCCCCCATACCATCGGTAAACGTGCGCCAATCAGACAGATATTTATCTTGCAACAACGAAATCACGGGAATACCCTGCCCGATGGCTTGCGCATATTCGTCAATCAAGCCGCTGTTTTCACTTTCGGCATGGCCGAATTTATTAAACACCAGAATATCGGGCGGCGTTTGCAAAGCTTCTCGGATAACTTCAGAAGAGGCCGCCAAACCACGCGGATCAAGCAGACAAGCCTCGGTGGTGCAGCCTTGGTCATACATAATGGTATACACCCTGCTATCCGTTAAAGATTGTACACGTTCACGTAATTTTTGGTTGTTTTCATCCAAAGGATTCAATAAACCCGCTACTTTTAATCCATGCCGCTGCCAATGCCCCACCGCCTGCCACAAGACTTGTAATTCGCAGGTTCCTTCACCTTGATACATCAGCACGGCAATCGGTTTCATGGTTTTATCTCCGGTTATAAACGGATAAAAGCTTATGCCAACTCTGCCTCAGTGGCAAGCTTTTCTCAAGGCCGAAACCTTTGCAGAACCTCATGGACCACCAATAAAAACCATAACAGCCGTCATTCCCGCGCAGGCGGGAAGCCATCTTAAAATTTCAGAAACTTATTTTATTCAATAGTTTGCCATGTTCAAAAATGGATGCCTGCGCGGAAATGACGCCGATTCTTGGTAAAGTGGTTTTTCAGGGAGTTTTGCAAAGGTCTCAGGCCGTCTGAATACCATATCTCATTTCCAAACGGTCAATTCCTTTACCCAAAAATAAAAAAGGATATCAGTTTCCCAACATCCTTTTCAGACGGCCTATTCGCTTAAATCACTTCTAACGTGAAATAATGGCGTAATTTTTCATACACCTTGTCCGTAACATTAATGCAACCATTAGTCATGACACGATCGGCCACCAATGGCGAAGCGATGCGCTCCATACGGCGCTCAGAAGGTTTGCCCAACCAAACGCGGTGTAATGCAAACAAGAAATCGCGCTCTTCTTTAAAACCAATCACCTCTCCGCCATAGCCCGATTTTTTCGTGGCCATGATGGTCATAGGAAAAGTACCTTTAGGCGTGGTTTTACCGATAAGCACAGGATGGCATTGTTTATCATCGGCAAAGCACAATTCGGCTTTGGCGGTATCCACAATGACCTTCTTACGCTTCATGTAATCGCTGACTGCATCGGCACTGGCAAACGTGTTTAAGCCCAACAACAAGGCCGTAGTTAACCAAAATTTTTTCAAACTATATCCTATTACTGACGGATGCGTTGCGACGTGGTTTCCACTTCGCGGATAATCACTTGCGGCTCTGCTTTAGATGCAGGCGGCGGGCAGGCAGCATCTTTAGGGAATACAGGATTCCAGTAGAAGCTGCGCGCAAATTTGTTTTTATCATAGATTACTTTGTATTGACAAGTAGTGATTCCTTCTACGCCTGAAGTGTTGTCAGGATCCACGCCTACGCCCGGGGTATAGAAATGAAACAGGTAATCCCATTCACGCACGCCAACCATCCCTTCATTGTAATGCGGGCGCCCCAAGATTTTGTAGATGTCGTCTTTGGTCAAACCTGGGCGCATTTGGTCTAATTCATCCCAAGCCGGGAACGTACCGCGGTCGTTATTGAAAGTCAATGAATACGGTTTAGGGAACACCGGGTTATCGGTGGTACCTTCCGGCGTAATATCGCTCTTGGCCGCACATGCTGCCAATAAGCCGGTTGCCAACAATGACAAACCGATTTTAACGATTTGATTAGTTTTCATAACATAATCCTTTTTGATTTCCCGAACCGCCTTTTTCAGACGGCATTAATTGATTCCGGCACTACGCTGCTGCCGCTTACTTAACAAGTGGCTACATGGCATTTTTCAATCCTGATTGCCCAAAGTGCCACATTTTCAACGTCGTCAAAAACTGACATTAATTGTCACTTTGTAACCATTTCATTCAACAATACCCCAAAACATCAGTCGCATCATTTTGATGCCGAAAATATTTTTTATTACGTATTTTACTGTTAAGTATTGTTTTATTTAAAATTTAACTACTTTATTGAAAATACCTTATTTCCTCTTAAATATAACATGCAATTCCCATGCCATATTTAAGGAAGCAAAATTTATTTTAAGCGGCTCTAGCGCAACCTTCTCAACAGCACTTTGTACGAATCATCATGCCGGCAATTGAAGCCGAATTCGGTTTCTTTTAGGGGCCGGTAAAACGTATGCTTGCTATACCGTTACATTATGCGGGTCGATACTTGGCAATACAAATTCCATGCCGACCAACCCTCGACAACCGCGCCATCCATCAGTATTGAGATGGCCTCAATCGAGCTACGACGGCCGCTAATAACCTTTTGTAGCGTTGCTTTGGAAGCAGTTAAATGCAAGGCGAAAAGTTGCAGGATTTGGCGGAATTCAGGCTCGGTAATTTTGTTGAGGCTTTGGGCGTACTTTTTCATTCCATATCAGAAATTAATCGCTATATTTGGTGATTTTGCTTCCTCAGCCTCTTGGATAATAGGCCGTCTGAAAGCTTGTTTACCAATAAAGAATGAGTAATCTTTCAGACGGCCTTTTTATTTATTTTAACTTATCATCGCGAATCCGCACAAAAGTCGCGAAGCGCGGTGTACCTTTTTGTGTAAATCCACGGTAGCGGTAGGTAATCGTTGCGCCGATGGGTGGCGGATGGTCGCGCTCGATATCTTTAAACCCGCTGCCGATCCGGAATTCACCGTACTGATTGCGGCAGCCGATGGCGCCGAGCCGGCCTTGATTTTTACCTTTGCCTTCATAATGTCGGGTAACGGTACATTCGGCATCGTGTTGGCTTTTAAGCTTTAAAAGCTGACTGCTGCGTCCGCCGGTGTAGGTTTGTTCAGGGTTGCGCAACATCACGCCTTCGCCGCCTTGGGCTTCAATATACTTGAGAAAATCGTAGGCATGTTGGGTATTTTCTACGGGGATTTGTTCAATCACGGTAATGGGGGCAGTCGGGTACAGTTGCAGCCACTGTTTGGCGATATCAAGCCGCTGATAGAGGTTGCCACTGGCTTTGGGTACATCGAACACATGCAGTTTAATATTTTGCCAATCGCCCGAAGTCGAACGTACGGTAGCGGAAATTTGCTCGAACTGCCCGCGTGCGCTGAATAGTTCGCCATCCAGGGGATAAGGTGGAAAGTGGCGGGTATAATCGGCAGGCGGTGTAAACGCGTGACCTTGTCGGCTGATGAGCTGTTTGCCGTTCCAAAAGGCGCGCACACCGTCAAGCTTTTCGCTCATTGCCCAACCTTGGATATTTTGGTTTTTGTATTCTTGTGCCAGTAATAAATCGGCGGCTAACAATGGGCTTGAGATGAAAAGCGCGGCGAAAATGGGTATGATAAGTCTCATGGCTTTTATTTCCGTTTATTATAATAATTTAAGAAACTATATTGTATTACACCAATAGGCCGTCTGAAAATATATATGACGGCCGGGAAGGAATCAAATCATGGCCTTACAGGTTGAGATTATGGCGGTCACGCCTTTTCGTCAGAATTGTTCGTTGTTGTGGGATGATGAAACTCATGAAGCGGTTTTGACGGATGTGGGTGGGGATGTACCGTTTTTGTTGCAGCAGGTTGCGGAAAAAAGGCTCACCATTAAAGAAATCTGGCTCACGCACGGCCATTTGGACCATGCCGGCGGAGTGGATGAATTTGTGAAGCAATACCCTGTTCCAGTGATCGGGCCGCATAAAGAAGACGAATTTTTGTTGCAAGCCTTGCCACAAACCACGCCGCAATTTGGATTTCCTGTTTCGCCTGCGGTAGTGCCGACCCGTTGGTTGAACGAGGGCGAGACTTTAACAGTCGGCCGATATGAATTTACGGTATTGCATATTCCCGGCCACACTCCGGGGCATGTGGTGTTTTATTGCGCTTCGGAAAATCTGCTGATTGCGGGCGATGTATTGTTTTACGAGACAATCGGTCGCACAGACTTCCCGAGAGGTAATCATGAAGATTTAATTAATAATATCCGCAGTAAGCTTTTGGTATTGCCGCCTGAAACTCAAGTTGTACCCGGACACGGCAGATTGACGACTATTTCACATGAAAAACAACATAATCCGTTTCTTTAATTTCAACTTTAGTATGTTTTATGATGGACTCTGTAAAAACTCATTAATTTAATGAAATTCGCTGTTGCAAATAAAAAGGCCTCATGTAGTATGGTTATTAAATTCGCAAACATGCGTAGTTTCTACAACAAAACATTTAAGGAAATGGATATGTCTTTAGATTTAGGTAACTTGTTGCAAAGCCAAGTAGGTAATGTGTTGGGCCAGTTTTTAACAGCCAACGGCGAATCTGCTGAAAACAGCACGCAGGCAGCTGGTTTAGCAGCGCCTGCGATTATCGCCGGTTTGGTGAAACATGTAAGCGGCAATACTGCCAATGCTTCAGGTTTGTTGGATTTGATTACCGGTACAGGTGGGGCGCGTTTGAATACTGCGGTTGCCGATGTTACCACCGGTAACGGCGCAAGCAGCTTGATCGATTTGGGCAAACAATTATTGCCTAATCTATTAGGTGGCAATGCACCAAACGTAGCCGACCAAATTGCAGCAGAAAGCGGCATTTCTAAAGCATCTTCAGGTTCCCTGCTGGCATTGGCATTGCCTTTGGTATTGTCTGTGCTGCGCGGTAAAGCACAAAATGACAACCTGAGCGGTGGTCAATTGCTGGGTCTGTTAGGTCAACAACAAGGCTGGTTGTCACGCGTATTGAGCCCGAACATGTTATCAGCATTGGGCATCGGCAGTTTGAGCGGTTTATTCGGCGGCTTGACTAATGTGATTAGCGGTTTAGGTACAACCGGTGCGGCAGCTACTGCATCTGCCGCTGCGGCGGCTCCCGTAGCGGCTAAAAAAGGTGGCGCCGGTAAATGGATTGTATTAGGTTTGGCTGCCTTGGCGGCATTGTTTGCCTTCAAGAGCTGTAATAACAAACAAGAACCTGCTCCGGCACCGGTTGAAGCCAGCACCCCTGCTGCTTCAGATGTAGCAGCTCCTGCGGAAGTGTCTGCGCCAATCGAAGCATCTGCACCGGCTGTCGCCTCTGAAGTAGCGGCTCCTGCCGCTTTTGACACAACCCCTGCCGTAGCTTCCGAAACTGATCCTGTGGTACAGGAAGCCGATGCGGCGGCTCATGTATTGGTTGAAGACGGTGTGGCCAAATTCTACTTCGCGACCGGTAAAAACGACATTGCCGAAGGTGCGGATGCCATCATTGCAGACGTGATTGCAGCCGGTAAAGAAGGTAAAAAACTGGTAATCAGTGGTTTTGCCGACAGTACTGGTAACGCGGTGGCGAATGAAGAATTGTCTAAACAACGTGCCCAAGCTGTTCAAGCTTTCTTTGAAGCGCAAGGCGTGAACTCAGCCAATATTGAGTTGCGCAAACCTGAAAACACCACCGGCGCAATTGGCAATGAGCAAGAAGGCCGTCGCGTTGAAGTAAAAGTTGAAGGTTAATCCAATCAGTCATGATTTGATGAATTAAGTGAAGGCTGTCTGAACGTAAATCGTTTCAGGCAGCCTGAGACTTTTGCAAAACTTCGCATCGAATAAACAGCCGAAACTACAAAGTACAGTTTCGGCTGTTTTCATCGGTTTTAGGCTCCCTCCCCCTTTCACCTTCCCGGGTTGCCTAACAAATATATCCTTCAACAGGCACACTAAACTTGTTGGCTGCCGCCAACAGGTTCAAATATATCGCTTTCAGATGGCTTTGCACTGCCACTTTCAACAAACCGAAATAGCTTGCTCGGGCTAACGGAACTTGCGGAGCAGGATGACGAGGCTTTATTCCGCTACATAGATAGCGGATTTTCGACAGCTCGTTGTTACGCTGCTTCTCTTGCGCTTAAGGGTTAGACCCTGCTGCGCCTTACGCATGATGTCGTCTGAAAGTTGTTTTCTCTGCAGATGTTCTCGGCTGGCTTTACTGTGGCAACATTTGCCAGCATAAGCGGTTTCGATGCCTTTCAGCAAGGATTTCGAAATGGTTGCATTCGTGGGCATTAGCCGGGGTGATGTGCAGCTTCTCAATATAGCTGTCGGAGTCGGTGCGGGTATGTTGTTGGTAGCCGGATTTCAACTTGCCGTCTTGCTTAATCCACCGTGCATCTTGATCTTTGCTCGGGGAGGTTTCGCCGCTAGATTGCACCGTTTTTACCTACTTTGACGAGTTGGCGTTGTTTATAGCCGGTGGTTTGGATGATGGTGGCAGCATCAATAACGGCTGCTTCGCCTTTCCCGACTTTGAGCCCTTTTCGGTGAGTCGGTGGTTAAAAAGATAGACCGGTCACCGTTGTCGCGCAGATAGCGGGTTCTTCGCATAGTAAGATACTGTTCGATCGTTACCCAATCGAGAGTGCAGTCGAGTTTGATGAGCGGGAAATGGTCGAAATGTTTTTCGATGTGGTTGAGAGCGTCGGTACGTAAAAAGCTGCTCATGAAGAACATCCTCTAAATTCGACTTATAGGGAATTTAGAGGGTTTTAGAGCGCTTGGGAGGTATTACGTTACTTGGTAACCATGGTTACTTTACATAAATTTTCAGAAGGGCTTTGCCAAGGTCCCGACCAGTTTATAGGCTTTATCAGCGGGTTTTGCATTCTTGATTTGTCGGTCGTTCAAAGATATTTTTACGGTACTTTTTGAAGGTATTTTTTCAATACCGCATAAAATACCGCAAATTTATGCTTTATTCAATTAGACGGCATTAGACTATATTAGACAGAAAAATCAGGATAACCACACCAGCCAATCACACGCTAAGCCTTTATTCATCAGCATTTTCACGATTGGATTAGACGGCATTAGACGTAAAAAAACCGCCTGAATTTCAGACGGTTTTTCTTTTGATGGTGCCGACATCGAGACTTGAACTCGAACGATCTAGGATCACTACCCCCTCAAGATAGCGTGTCTACCAATTCCACCATGTCGGCCGGTAATTTTTATTTACTGCTGCGCGGCGAGGCCGGAGCGGGTGCAGCAGGTGCAGTATTTATGTTACTTGATGCAGGTGCAGTTTGTGCCGGTTGGCTTTGCTGCACGGTGCTGAAGTCTAAACCATGACGTGTGGTGTTGGAATGGATATACACCATAGCCATGCAGGTGGCGAAAAATACGGTGGCCGCAATAGCAGTCGAGCGTGTCAGGAAGTTGGCATTACCTCCCGAACCGAATACGCCTTGCGCACTACCGCTACCGGAACCGAAAGTCGCACCCGCATCCGCACCTTTGCCGTGTTGCAGCAATACCAATACAATCACGGCCAATGCGGAAATGATGTTCACAATCCAAATAACGGTTTTAAAGGCTTCCATAATTCTCTACGATGCTTGCGCGGCGTCAATAATGGCAGTAAACGAGTCATAAGACAAGGATGCGCCGCCGACTAATGCGCCGTCTACATGTGGTACGGCGAAAATGTCTGCTGCGTTTTCAGCTTTCACGCTTCCGCCGTAAAGAATGCGGATTTTAACATCGTCGCCACACAAAGACAAGATTTGTTTGTGGATAAACGCATGCATGTCGGCGATTTGCTCGACGGTGGCAACTTTGCCGGTGCCGATCGCCCAAACCGGCTCGTAGGCAACGGCGATGTTTTTGGTATCTAAGCCTTGCAACACCGATAATTGATGCGCAATCACTTCCTGCTCTTGGCCGGCTTCGCGCTCTTCCAAGCTTTCGCCGACACACAATAATGGAATCAGGCCGACGTTTAATACGTTTTCCATTTTTCGGCGTTGGATTTCGTTTTTCTCGCCGAAATACAGGCTGCGCTCGGAGTGGCCGATTAACACGATGTCGGTGCCTATATCGGCCAACATTTCGGCCGATACTTCGCCGGTGTATGCGCCGTTATTCGGGAAGCGGCTCACATCTTGAGCACAGGTTAAAATGCGGTTGTTTAGCACAATCTGCATGGCGTTGTGCAGCTGCAACAGATAAACGGTCGGCGCAGCCAAGCCGATTAATACGCGCTCGGCGGTGGGCATGATACGGAAGCGGTGCATGAGTGCGTTGTTGTTTTGCAGGCGGCCGTTCATTTTCCAGTTGCCGATGACCCATTTTTGATCCCACATACCGATTTCGTGTTGCATGTTGCTTGCTCCGTCAGATTAAATCACTGTAACGAAGTGTAGTTCATATCGACATGATTAGCAATATTTCCTCTCTAGGCGGCCATTATTGCGCCTTCAATCCAAGGCCGTCTGAAACAACGTTTTCAAACGGCCTTGTTCACTGCTTGGCAGACAATTGGTTTATAATTCGGTTTTATTTTTCAGACGGCCTTTACGCATGCATTCGCTTCATCTTTCCCACACCGACAAAGCCAAGCGTTATCAAGAATTGCTGCCGCAAATCGAGAGCGTCATCAGCGGCGAGACCAATCTGATCGCAAACTTGGCCAACACCGCCGCCATCTTAAAAGAAGCATTCGGCTGGTTTTGGGTTGGCTTTTATTTGGTCGAACAAGAAAACCAAGAATTGGTATTAGCACCATTCCAAGGGCCATTGGCTTGCACGCGGATTCCTTACGGGCGCGGCGTGTGCGGTCAGGCTTGGTCGCGCGGTGAAACCATTGTAGTCGAAGACGTGAACCAACACCCCGACCACATCGCTTGCTCATCCTTATCGCAATCGGAAATTGTGGTACCGCTGTTTGATTCAGACGGCCACTGCTATGGCGTATTGGATGTCGATGATGACAAACTGGCGCAGTTTGATGGCACCGATGCCTGCTATTTAAATGAATTGGCCGATATACTCAGCCGCCATGCAATGAAATAGGCCGTCTGAAATCTGGTAAGCCAGCCAATTCGATTCTATAATAACGGTTTTCCCGATAACACCCGCCACGGAGCAGCATCATGGACTTTGACAAAGCGCGTTTCAATATGGTCGAACAACAAATCCGCCCTTGGGACGTGTTGGATTTTAATGTGCTCGATGCCCTGATGGCCATTCCGCGCGAACGTTTTGTTGCCGGAAGCCAGCAAGGTTTGGCGTATTCCGACACCGAATTGCCGCTGCCCAACGGCCACAAAATGCTGGAGCCGAAAGTCGTGGCGCGGTTAGTGCAGGGTTTGAAATTAAACAAACAAGACAAAGTGTTGGAAATCGGCACCGGCTCAGGCTATGCCACCGCATTGTTGGCGGAATTGGCCGGCGAAGTGGTTTCAGACGACCTCGATATCGAGCAGCAAAACCGCGCTAAAACCGTATTGGACGATCTGGGTTATCAAAATATTTACTACGCACAAAACGACGGTTTGGTCGAACACACCGAAGGCGCCCCCTTCGATGCGATTTACGTTGGTGGCGGCGTGCATGGTGTGCCCGAAATCTTAAAAGCGCAATTGAAAGACGGCGGCCGCATGGTTGTCGTGGTCGGAGACAAACCGGTACAACGCGCCCTGCTCATTAACCGCAATAGCAACGAATTCAGCCAAAGCGTGTTGTTCGATACCCTCATCGCCCATCTCAACGACAAAAGCAACCAACCTTTCGGCAACTTTGATTTTTAAAGATTGCACCCATATCCAATTAAGGTACTGCCGAATAATTTGCTTCGGCCACGCCCAAAGAAAGGCCGTCTGAAACATTTCCTTTCAGACGGCCTGTTTTACTCTTGATAAACATATAAGCTAAAGGCCGAATAATGACGATTCCGCAACTTTCCGTGATTGAATTCAAAAAATGGCAAGATGAAGGCTGCGAATTTCATTTGCTCGATGTACGCACCGATGACGAAGTCGAAATCTGCGCCCTGCCCAACGCCATTCACATCCCGATGAACCTGATTCCATTGCGCCACAACGAGTTACCCGACGACGGCCTGCCGATTGTGGTGTATTGCCATCACGGCATCCGCAGCCTGCACACTGCGCTTTACTTGGCCGACATGGGATTCGAATCATTGTATAACCTGCAAGGCGGCATAGACGAATGGGCGCTGCAAGTGGATGCGAATGTTGCTCGTTATTAAAAACCTAAAGTACAAAAGGTTATTTTGTTTTGCTCTTCAACCAAACACACGATAAGATTAAGCCCATAATTTTAAAGATAAAATTTTATCTAAACACGACCAGATAACTAAACCGAAATAACTAGAAATTCATCATGCTTACCGACCCATTCGGCCGTACCGTCGACTACTTACGGATATCCGTGACCGACCGCTGCGACCTACGCTGCACTTATTGCCTGCCCAAAGGCTTCAAAGGTTTTTCCATTCCCAAAGAATGGCTGACCATTGAAGAGCTTGGCCGCGTAGCTGCCGCGTTCGCCCGTCTCGGTACCAAACGCTTCCGCCTGACCGGTGGCGAACCCCTGTTACGCAAAGGTTTGGTCGATTTGGCCGCCGAAATCAACCGCCAGTCCGGTGTCGAAGACATTTCGCTCACCACCAACGGCACCCAACTTGACAAACATGCCCATGCCCTGCGCCAAGCCGGTGTACGCCGTTTAAACATCAGCCTCGACAGCCTGCGTCGCGACTGTGTCACCAACATCACCGGCAGCGACTGTCTGCCACAAGTACTCGACGGCATCAAAGCTGCCAAAGAAGCCGGATTCGAGCGCATCAAAATCAATATGGTGCCGCTCAAAGGCGTCAACGACATGGATTTGGACGAAATGGTCGCCTTCTGTATGGAACACGGCTTCATCTTGAATCTTATCGAAGCCATGCCGATGGGCACCACCGGCCAAGCCCACGCCAAAGTGAGCCTGCAACCGGTATTGGAAGAATTGCGCCAAAAGTTCGACTTAAGCCCGTTTGAAGGAAAAATCGGCGGCGGTCCGGCGCGCTACTGGCAAAGCGAAAACAACGGTTTCACTCTCGGCTTGATTACCCCGATGAGCCAACACTTCTGCGCCACCTGCAACCGCGTGCGCCTGTCCGCCACCGGCAACATCCACCTCTGCCTCGGCCAAGAAGACAAAGCCCCATTACGCGACCTGCTGCGCGATAATTGCAGCGATGCCGAACTCGACCAAGCCATCCGCGATGCGATTGCGATGAAGCCGGAAAAACACGAATTCGTAGAAAATCCGAAGAAGATTATTCGAGTAATGGCGTTAACCGGAGGTTAAGCGCTAACTTTGTTTGCTTTATGAAAAGGCCGTCTGGACATTTATGTTTCAGACGGCTTTTTATTATTTACCACTCACAATCAATCAAACAAATCGCCCAATTTATCTAAAAACGATTTTTTGCGCGGGGTTTGGCTGCGGTCGAGCCCGGTAGAAATGCTTTCAAATTCTTCCAGCAATTCTTTTTGGCGGTCAGTCAGGTTGACCGGTGTTTCCACCACCACATGGCAATATAAATCGCCGGTGGCGCTGGAGCGCAGTGATTTGATGCCTTTACCTTTCACGCGCATGCGGCGGCCGTTTTGAGTTTCTTTCGGGATATTGAGTTTGACCTTGCCATCCAAAGTCGGCACTTCCACATCACCACCCAACGCGGCCACGGCAAAGCTGATTGGCAGCTCGCAATGCAGATCCAAGCCGTTGCGCTCGAAGATTTTGTGTTCTTTCACATGCACATTGACGTACAAATCGCCGGCCGGTGCGCCGTGCTGACCCGGTTCGCCTTCGCCGCTCAAGCGGATGCGTTGACCGTCGTCGATGCCTGCCGGAATGTTGACTTCAACAGTTTTACTGGTTTTGGTGCGGCCTTCGCCACGGCATTTCACACAAGGATCTTTGATTTCTTTACCGGTGCCGTGACAGGTCGGACAGGTTTGCTGCATTTGGAAAATCGCTTGACGGATATGCACTGTACCCGAGCCGTGACAGGTCGAACAGGTGCTGGCCGAGGTGCCCGGTTTGGCACCGCTGCCGTGACACACGCCGCATTCTTCGTAAGTCGGAATATTGATGCGTTTTTTCAAACCTTTGGCCGCTTCCTCCAAGGTGATTTCGACACCGACCTGCAAGTCCGCGCCCTGATAATTCGGCTGACGGCCGCCACCCGTGGCTCCGCCGAACATTTGACTGAAAATATCGCTGAAGTCAAAGCCTTGGGCACCGCCAAAGCCGCCACCGAATCCGCCGCCAAAACCACCTGCGCCGCCGCCCATGCCTTGCTCGAAAGCGGCATGGCCGTATTGGTCGTACATGGTGCGTTTTTCTTTGTCGGAAAGGGTATCGTAGGCTTTTTGGATTTGTTTGAATTTCTCTTCCGCTTCTTTATTGTCGGGATTACGGTCGGGATGGTATTTCATCGCCAATTTGCGGTAGGCTTTTTTGATGTCGTCTTCACTCGCGCTGCGGGCAACGCCGAGGGTTTCGTAAAAGTCTTGATTGCTCATGTTCGTAGTGGAATAGATCTAGGTGTTAAAACTGGTGTGCAGATATGGGCAGTGATGAGAATCTCAAGGGGACAAAGCGAAATAAAAGGCCGTCTGAAAAAAGAATATTTTTTCAAATAACCTTCTTATGAAATAATCATTTTTAGAGAAACCTGCCCTATCCGCTGGGCGCAACCGAACAAAGCAGGATTTTGGCAGAATAAAAGGCTCGGTGTTTGAGCCGCCCTAAGCGGCGAGTTCGAACCTGCTGCCAACATGCTGTGTGAGTGGGAAGTTCGCCCTTACAGGCGAACCTGCAACCGCGGCCGCCTTTCTTTTGCCTACTTTTAGCTTCGCAGAAAACAATAATCTAACTCTAAAAACTATCTGAAAAAATATTTCCTAGAAAATTTTCAGACGGCCTGTTCATGATATTTATTTCCTATGCAAACAGATTCCGCAAATTGCCGACAATCCGTCAGTAAACTGCTATAATCCCTCGCTAATTTTTCACTTTTTTCAGCGTAAAGCAGACGAATCATGCAAGAACAATACCAACCGTCCGCCATCGAGCCGGCGGCACAAGCAAAATGGGACGAAGCCCGTATTTTCAATGTATCGGAAGATACGTCCAAACCGAAATACTACTGCCTGTCGATGTTCCCCTACCCGAGCGGCAAGCTGCACATGGGGCACGTGCGCAATTACACCATCGGCGACGTATTGAGCCGTTTCAAATTGCTCAACGGTTTCAACGTGATGCAGCCGATGGGTTGGGATGCGTTCGGCATGCCGGCGGAAAATGCGGCGATGAAAAACAACGTCGCCCCTGCCGCGTGGACATATGACAACATCGAATACATGAAAACCCAGCTCAAAAGCTTGGGTTTTGCCATCGACTGGGATCGTGAACTGGCCACCTGCACGCCGGAATACTACCGCTGGGAGCAATGGCTGTTTACCAAATTGTTTGAAAAAGGCATTGTTTACCGCAAAAACGGCACGGTCAACTGGGATCCCGCCGACCAAACCGTATTGGCCAACGAGCAAGTCATCGATGGTCGCGGCTGGCGTTCGGGTGCAGTAATTGAGAAGCGCGAAATCCCGATGTATTACTTCAAAATCACCGATTACGCCGAAGAGCTGCTGGCCGATTTGGACAAACTCGACCACTGGCCGGAGCAAGTCAAAACCATGCAGCGCAACTGGATCGGCAAATCACGCGGCATGACCGTGCGTTTCCCTGTGTCCGATAACAGCAAACAAGGCCTGGAAGGCGATTACGCCAATTATCTACAGGTGTACACCACCCGCCCGGACACCTTGATGGGCGCAACTTATGTGGCCGTGGCCGCCGAGCATCCATTGGCTACCGCCGCCGCTGCCGATGTGCCGCAATTGCAAGAATTTATTGCCGAATGCAAAGCCGGTTCGGTTGCCGAAGCCGATATGGCGACCATGGAAAAACGCGGCATGCCGACCGGCCGCTACGTGATCAATCCGCTCAACGGCGAAGAATTGGAAGTGTGGATTGCCAACTATGTGTTGTGGGGCTATGGCGACGGCGCGGTGATGGCCGTGCCTGCGCATGACGAACGCGATTTTGAATTTGCCAACAAATACAGCCTGCCGATTAAACAAGTGCTGCAGCGTATTACTATTGGTCTTTCTCCTGAACAAGAGGAAGCCTTTGGATTTGGCGGAGGTTCCGGTGCTGGTGCTGGCTCTGGAGACGGTAGTGGATCATCTGATAGAGATTTACCATTCATATCCCATCAATGGCAAGATTGGTATGCGGCTAAAGATGAATTCATGATTTTGATCAACAGCGGAGAATTCAACGGCTTAGACTTTCAGACGGCCTTCGACAAAATCGGCGAGAAACTGCAAAGCCTGCAACTGGGTGAACCGAAAACCCAATACCGCCTGCGCGACTGGGGCATTTCGCGCCAACGCTACTGGGGCTGCCCGATTCCGATTGTGCATTGCGAAAGCTGCGGCGATGTGCCGGTACCGGCTGATCAACTGCCTGTGGTCTTGCCGGAAAACGTCGTGCCCGACGGCATGGGTTCACCTTTGGCAAAAATGCCCGAATTCTACGAAACCACTTGCCCGCATTGCGGCGGTGCGGCCAAACGCGAAACCGACACCATGGATACCTTCATGGAATCGAGCTGGTATTTCTTCCGCTACATGTCGCCTCAATTTTCAGACGGCATGGTCAGCACCGAAGCTGCGCAATATTGGGGCGCGGTTGACCAATACATCGGCGGCATCGAACACGCCATTTTGCACCTTTTGTACGCGCGCTTCTTCACCAAACTGATGCGCGACGAAAGCTTGGTGAATGTTGACGAGCCGTTCGAGCGTTTGCTGACCCAAGGCATGGTTGTGTGCGAAACCTATTTCCGCGAAGGCGCCAGCGGCGGCAAAGAGTGGATTAATCCGGCCGATGTCGAAGTCCAAACCGACGAAAAAGGCCGCCCTATTTCCGCCACGCTCAAGGCTGACGGCCTGCCGGTGCAAATCGCCGGCGTGGAAAAAATGTCGAAATCGAAAAACAACGGCGTTGACCCGCAAGCCCTGATTGAAGCCTACGGCGCCGACACTGCCCGTCTCTTTATGATGTTTGCCGCCCCGCCGGAGCAATCTTTGGAATGGAGCGACAGCGGTGTGGAAGGCGCGCACCGCTTCCTGCGCCGACTGTGGCGCACCGTGTTCGACTTCCGCAAACAAGGCGGCACCATAGCTGCATTCTCAGGCGACCAAGAGAGCTTGAGCAAAGAACTGAAAGAATTGCGCCACAAATTGCACAGCACCATCGCCAAAGTCAGCGACGATTACGGCCGCCGCCAGCAGTTCAACACCGCCATCGCCGCCGTGATGGAATTGCTCAACCAGTTTGACAAAACCGACACCAGCAGCGAACAAGGCCGCGCCGTGGCACAAGAAGTGCTCGAAGCCGTCACACGCCTGTTGTGGCCGATTGTGCCGCACATCTGCGAAGCTTTGTGGGCAGAACTCAACCGCACCCAACTGTGGGATGCCGCGTGGCCGCAAGTCGATGAAGCCGCTTTGGTGAAATCGGAAATCGAGATTATGGTTCAGGTCAACGGCAAACTGCGCGGCAAAATCACCGTGGCCGCCGATGCGCCGAAAGAGCAAATCGAAGCCGCCGCACTAGCCAGCGAAGGCGCGGTGAAATTCATGGACGGCAAAGCACCGAAGAAAGTGATTGTGGTGCCGGGCCGTTTGGTGAATATCGTCGTGTAAACATCGTGGTATAACACCCGAATCGGGCAAAGCCGTCTGAAAACTTTGAACTGTCCCCCAATACTTGGACAAGTTAAGAATCTTTCTCAAACAGCCTTTTCAAGCTGGGTTCTGTAGCCGACAGGACTCAGCTTTTTTAAGTTTAAACTATCCGTTCATGATTGTAGTAATGTATGTAATCATCTATAGCAAATAAACTTATTTATCGATACACGCCTGAAACAGCCAATCCACATCCGCCATTCTCAGCCGATTCCCAACACCTTTAATCCAAGCCCGCTTTTTCTCTATCTGATTCAGATCGGGACTATAGGGCGGAA
>NZ_JBHSPY010000011.1:0-73078 GCF_042658245.1 Neisseria weixii | reverse complement strand
GCCGGGACAATGCGCCGATGGAGCGTTTCTTCGGTACACTGAAAACGGAGGGTTTCTATCAGGAAGGTGCGCTGTCGGTGGCGGAGCTGACAGTGGTCATAGATGATTACATACATTACTACAATCATGAACGGATAGTTTAAACTTAAAAAAGCTGAGTCCTGTCGGCTACAGAACCCGGCTTGAAAAGGCTGTTTGAGAAAGATTCTTAACTTGTCCAAGTATTGGGGGACGGTTCATCTTATTTTCAGACGGCCTTTGCTATGCTTTTCCGCTATACGGATATGCGCCTATCAGTTATAATATCCATTTACAAACAAACGATTTAGCTGCATATGAAATGTCCGTTTTGCCAACATGCCAACACACAGGTTACCGACTCGCGCCTGCTGGAAGAAACCAACAGCATCCGCCGCCGCCGCCGTTGCGTGTCTTGCAGACAGCGTTTCAGCACCTTTGAAACAGTTGAAATGCGTATGCCGCAAGTGTTGAAAACCAACGGCAGCCGCGTTAATTTTAACCCGCATAAACTCCACACCAGCCTTGCCCGCGCCCTGCACAAACGCCCTGTTTCTCCGGAAAAAATCGACGAAACCGTTACCCTGATTGAGCAGCGCCTGTATCAATTGGGTAAAAAAGAGGTGCCGTCACAACTGGTTGGCGAAATGGCGATGGAAGAATTGGCTAAAATTGATCAAGTAGCGTATGTGCGCTTCGCTTCGGTTTATAAGAGTTTTAATGATGTTTCGGAATTCACCCAAGCGATTGCCACCCTGCCGCAATCCCAACAAACCGAATAAGACCGTCTGAAACTATGGCCATGCTTAGACAATGAGCAATGAACATGAATAAAAAAATTTTACTGTCTATCCCTATATTACTATTGCTGAGTGCATGCAATAAAGCCAGAGAAGCGTCTGCCCAAGCAACTGCTTCTGAGCCAATCGCTTCGGCCGCCTCCACCGCATCTGCGCCGATGGCCAAAGAAAACACCGTGCAAGAGCTGAACAGCAAAGACAGTAAAATCCGCATCGTGATTGAAAATGCTCAATTTACCGATGTGATTAAAGATCAAAATTTACGCCCTGAAGGCATTTCCGCTGACGAGCTGACCTTACTACAGCGCGACAACACATCCGGCATCACGCTCTATGCCGCCAATTTGGGCAAAGCAAAAACCGATGCCAAAACCTATTTCACGCATTTAAAAGAAACCCTCCAATCCGCCAAAGACATGGATAATATGCGCGTTGGCATTGCCACCGACAACCGCATGAATTACCGTTTCAGCCAAACTACTGAAGACGGCAACACACTCTCTGAAAACTGCATTGCCATTCACGAAACCAATATTTATACCGTATGCGCCAGTTCGGCTACGGCCTCTGCCGAGCAACTGGCTTTCGTCTTAAAAAACGTCAATTTAATCAAATAAAGGCCGTCTGAAATGTTTAGCGATACCGATATCCGGATGATGCAAAACGCCCTTGCCCTTGCCCGGCTGGGGCGTTTTTCCACTTCCCCCAATCCCCGCGTCGGTTGCGTGGTTGCACACGGCGGGCAGATTGTCGGCCAAGGCTATCACCTCAAAGCAGGCGAACCACATGCCGAAGTACATGCCCTGCGTCAGGCCGGTACCATGGCAAAAGGGGCAACCGCTTATGTCACGCTCGAACCCTGCAGCCATTATGGCCGCACCCCTCCTTGCGCCAAAGCCTTGATTGAAAGTGGTGTCAAGCGTGTGGTCGCCGCGATGGCCGACCCCAATCCTTTAGTGGCCGGCAAAGGTTTGGCTATGCTGTCCGCAGCAGGCATTCAAACCGAGAGTGGCTTATTGGAACACGAAGCACGTGAATTAAACCGTGGTTTTTTGTCGCGCATCGAGCGCAACCGCCCTTATATTCGGCTCAAATGCGCCACCAGCCTTGACGGCAAAACTGCGCTTTCAGACGGCCAAAGCCAATGGATTACCGGAGAAACTGCAAGAAACGATGTGCAGCAAATGCGTGCTGAAAGCTGCGCCATACTTACCGGCATCGGTACGGTACTGGCAGACAATCCCCGCTTGAATGTCCGCACCTTCCCTACCCTTCGCCAACCCATACGCGTGCTCTTAGACAGCCAATTACGCACCCCTTTAGACAGCCACCTGGTTTCAGACGGTCAAAGTCCTACCTTGATTGTTACTTTGGCTGATGACCAAGCGCGTTGGCAGCCTTATTTGGCTTATCCGCATATCGATATTGTCAGACCGTCTGAAAGCATTGGCCAACGTATCGATTTAAAGCAACTTTTGACAATATTGGCCGGAAAAGGCATTGGCGAATTAATGATTGAAGCTGGCCCCACGCTCAATACCGCTTTTTTGAAAGCAAATTTGGTGGACGAAATCGTGTTGTACCAATCGCCTAAAATCTTAGGTAATCCGGGTAAAATGCTGTTTGATTTTGATGAATGTCCTGATATTTTGCAGCACCCGCCACGATGGCAAAGCCAATCGGTTGAAATACTGGATACGGATATTAAATGGACATTAATCCGCTCTGCCACGATTTAGCTAAACCGTAAAAAAGCACACTTTTGATGAGTGTGCTTTTATTTTGCTTTTTTTATCGCCAATTCAAATAAAATTGAAATAATTTATATTCATAGTATGCTTTTTTAATGACTAATGAATGTTAAATAAAGTAAATATAGCGCTATAATCCTTACTGAATCAAACGATCATTTTGTGTTTGTTACTTTCATGACATATTGAAAAATAAAAATAAAACTTTATTTTTCATATATTTAAAATAATATACTATCGATAAGCATATTAATAATATTTCTTAACCATAACAACGCTACCGAATAACCGTATTTTCTCACGGTAAAACTTTTTAGTTTGAGACAACTCTTACAAACACTTATGATTGTGCCCACTATCCCCATTACAGAATTCTCAGAAACCAATTTGCCTCTTGGCTTCTGCTGAAACGTACTGAAGTCGCAATCACAGACATGATTGAACAGCCTGTTCAAATGCCATGCAAGATGAATTTCCTATCAATTACATGAGAAAAATCATGAAAAATATTACTATTCAAAAGTTTGCCGACAAAACCGCCAAAATCGGTATTGTCGGTTTGGGTTATGTTGGCTTGCCGCTGATGCTGCGTTATGTCGATATCGGTTACCAAGTATTGGGGTTCGATATTGATGAAACCAAAGTCAGCAAATTGAACAAAGGTGAAAGCTACATCGAGCATATCCCTTCTGAAAAAATTGCAGCCGCCAGCCAATCTTTGTTTGAAGCAACTACTGATTTCTCACGCATTGGCGAAGTCGAAGCCGTTATCTTATGCGTGCCGACTCCACTGAACAAATACCGCGAACCGGACATGAGCTATGTGATCGACACCACCGACGCAGTCAAACCTTACTTGCGCGAAGGTCAAGTATTATCTTTAGAATCAACCACCTACCCCGGAACCACTGAAGAAGAGCTGCTGCCACGCGTAGAAGAAGGCGGATTGAAAGTCGGTGAAAACGTATTCTTGGTTTACTCTCCGGAACGTGAAGACCCGGGTAACCCCAACTTCGAAACCCGCACTATTCCTAAAGTGATCGGCGGCCATACTCCAGCTTGTTTGGAAGTCGGCAAAGCCCTGTATGAACCGGCGATTGATAAAGTCGTGCCTGTGAGCTCAACCAAAGCCGCTGAATTGACCAAACTTTTGGAAAACATTCACCGTGCCGTTAACATCGGCTTGGTAAACGAAATGAAAATTGTCGCCGACAAAATGGACATCGACATTCATGAAGTCATTGCTGCCGCTGCGACCAAACCTTTCGGCTTCGTTGCTTACTATCCAGGTCCGGGCTTGGGCGGCCACTGCATCCCGATTGACCCATTCTACTTGACTTGGAAAGCACGCGAATACGGCGTGAACACCCGCTTTATCGAACTGGCCGGCGAAGTAAACTCATACATGCCTGACTATGTCATCGAAAAAGTAAGCCTGGGATTGAATGAGCACAACCGCTCAATCAAAGACAGCAAAATCCTGATTTTGGGTATTGCCTACAAGAAAAACGTGGATGACATGCGTGAAAGCCCATCAGTAGAAGTCATGGACCGTTTGGCAAAATTGGGCGCCAAGGTTTCTTACTCTGACCCACACGTACCTGAATTCCCACATATTCCGGGCCATCACTACTTCGATTTGAAGAGCGAGACTTTAACCCCTGAGAATATTGCTCAATTCGATTGCGTGGTCTTGACAACCGATCACGATAAATTTGATTATGCCATGATTACCGAGCATGCGAAATTAATCGTGGATACCCGCGGCAAATTCCCGGTGAACAATCCCAAAGTTATTAAAGCATAATCGTGACAAGTTGGCTGGCTACCCAAGTCAGTCGGCTTTCTTGGCGTATTTGTCTTCCAGATATGCCAGGAAAGCCCTTTTAACAATATCAATAAATGTCGGCTGCTCTCAACATTGCCTAAACGCCCACTTGTCCCCCCCTATAGGCCGTCTGAAACATATATATGAATGCACGTAAAATTTTAGGTTATGCACTCGGCCCTATCGGTAGCGCGGCTTTTGGTTTGATTTCCCTACCACTGATTTCTTGGTATTTCCCAGCGGAAGACATTGGCCGCATTGTATTTCTGCAAACGGTATCCAGCCTCATTATTTTGGTGTTGGGATTAGGTTTGGATCACGCCTACATCCGAAATTATTACGAAGTTGAGAACAAAGCCAGCTTATTTAAATCTTTGTCGGCTTTACCGTTTTTATTGGTCATGCTTGCTTCCATTGCTATCGCCTTATGGAACCCGGCTTGGCCTTCTGTATTGGTGTTCGATTTAAACGATGGTGTGTTAGGCGGCCTATTTTTGCTTTTTTTGACTACTGCTTTATTTTCCCGCTTCCTATCTTTGATTTTGAGAATGCAGGAAAAAGCCTTTGCCTTTTCCATCAGCCAACTGATACCGAAATTTTTTATTCTTGTCTTTGTTTTGATACTTGTTGCATTCGGTTTACCTAAAAACACGTTAAGCTTAATCTTTTCTTATACTGCAGCACAAATCGTGACTGTGATGATATTGGCTTATCAATCGAAAGACGAACTGAAATCAGCGATTACATCTTCTTTCTCAAAAGATTTGTCCAATCAAGCTTTACAATATGGCCTGCCTTTGGCATTCGGCAACCTAGCCTATTGGGGATTTACATCTGCAGACCGTTTTGTGCTGAAAGAAATGGCCAGTTTAGAGCAATTAGGCATTTATTCGATGGCAGTAAATTTTGGTGCCATCGCTCTCATTTTCCAAAGCATTTTTTCTACAATTTGGGCACCCATGGTATTTAAATGGGTCAAAGAGAATGAGAATTTAGATAAAGTCAGTCAAGTGGCGGTATCGATGACGGCTTTAATCAGCGCCATTATCTGTCTCGTAGGTATTTTTTCACCTGTGGTGACATGGATTTTGCCGTCAAAATATGAGCCTGTTCAATTTATTTTACTTTCAAGCTTATTGTTCCCGCTCTTCTATACATTAACTGAAGTCAGCGGAATCGGCTTGAATGTCATTAAAAAAACATGGCTTATTACTGTGATTAATTTTGTCTGCTTGACTATAAATCTATCGCTCTTGAAATTCCTTGTCCCTTTTCTTGGCGCAAGAGGTGCTGCCATTGCAAGTGCCATTTCATTCTCTATTTTCTTTATGATTAAAACAGAGCTTTCGTCAAAACTATGGCAAAAATTGCCGCGTATGAAATTATATTCAAATGCCACTTTATGTTTGTTAATGTGTATTAGCTATACTTATTTTGGTACAAAAAGCAATTATTATATTTTCTCATTATTGTGGTTAGCCTGTTTAATATTATTGACAATTTTTCATAAAAAACAAATTCTTGAATCAGTCAGTATGATTAAAACACGCCTGGGAAAGAATTAAACAACATTAGGGAAAATTTCCGGATAATGGCAAATCTTGCCTGAAATCTGTCTTGTAGGACTTACTGTGAAAATCAAAAAACAAAAAATTTATATCATTCTTTTTTACCTGATGATTTTCTCGTATATGTTAGGGCCAACCCTATCATATAGAGTTGGCATTCCCCGCATTGATAACCCGTTAACAGTTCTGATCAGTTTGGTCATGCCATTTATTTTGGCTTTTGAGCTGAAAAATATTGCGGAAAAGACATTCTACGCCTTATTGGCAGTATTTATTATGGCTTATTGGGGCAGTTTGCATTTATTAATTTCGTCTCTTTCACGAATTCAATTTATGGATACCCTGTTTTTTCTGTCGTTACCGAGTTTGTTTTACTTATTGTATTTAATCATCAGCAGACATGAGGAGCCTCTTCGTTTTATCCGTAGGGTATTGATTTTTTTCGCCGGCTGTATGGTGATACCTCCTGCAATTGAAATCGCGACCGGTTTTCAATTTGTACAATCAAATGAAATCTTAGCAGTAGATTCAGGGATTATTAAAGGATTTTTCTTTAATCCGAATAACTTAGGCACGGCTGCACTGTGTTTCTCACCTGCCATATTGGTTTTTTTTACCACCAATGCAAGTAAAAAAGACAAAAGAATAGGCTGGGTACTTTTTTTAGCTTTAGGGGCAATTATTTTTGCCAGTGCTTCTCGAACAGCAACACTTTGTTACATCATTCTGTTCTTACTTAATCTTATCTATCGCAACAATGTCTTGCTAACAACATTGATGATCTTAATCAGCGGTATCGTTTTATCGATGATTCCGAAAGAATGGATTGGTAATTTTCTCTTATCTTTAAATGGTAATGTGTTTTTAGAAAATATTTCTTCGCGTTTGTATCTGTTCTTATTTGACCTGGATAGCGACAACTCAGTCGGATATAGGCAAGAAATTTATAATTATTTTTGGAATAACCCTCCATTCTTACTATACGGATACGGACCGAAGAATTTTGGGGAATATTTTGGTGGTCATTTAAGCGGTAGCTTAGGCTTTGAAAACCCGCACAGCTTTATTATTGAACTCTATTTAGGATTTGGCATCATTTCTTTATTAGGTTTTATTGCATATGTTGTGACGTATATGCTGCAGACTGCTTCAAGCGGTAATTTTAATGCTAAGCAGAAATTCATTGCCTTAGTAGCGATGGTCTTATTTTTATTGGCGGGCTTTATCCCTTCTACTATTTTCAGGATGCCGTTTATTTGGTTTCCGTGTTTTATAATTTTTATATACAGCACCTTGCCAATTTACAAAAAGTACGCTGTTACACAGTAAATCCAAATTTCAAACTCAAAAATGTTTATGATGAAAAAAATTATTTTAACTTCCAATATGGATGGTTTGGGCGGTACTGAAAATGCCACGTTCCGTTTAGGTCGTTTATTAAATGCACGTGGTCATCAAGTGATTCTGGTCTCTTCAGACGGCCCTTTAATTAAAGAAGCTCAAGATTTGGGTATCAAATGGCATCACATTGATTTCTATCAGGGTGGTAAAAAAGGCTACATTAAAGCCATGTTTGCCTATATGAAAATGTTAAAGCGAGAGCAACCTGATGTCATTCACTGCCAAATGGCGCGTATCGTACCTGCTTGTGCTGTTACGGCCAAAATTGCTTCGCCTAAAACCAAAGTGTTTTACCATGCCCGCGGTTTAGATCCGCAAACCTACCCTAAGATTGCAAAATTATTTGATAAATTAGGTATTTATATCATCGGAAACTGTAAGCACGAACAAGAAAAACTGATTCGTCATGGTTTTCCTGCCAACCGTGTGACCTATACTTATAACGCCTTGCACAAAGTAGATTATGTTCCCGAGAAAAGCAACAAAGATTATGTCATGCTGGGTACATTATCACGCTTGGATACCGTTCGCGCTGTGCATTTGATGTTGGATATCTTCAAAAAAATGATTGACCGCGGCTTGCCGGTTCGCCTGAACGTAGCGGGTATCGGTGAAGAGATGGAAAACTTGAAAGCACAAGCCAAACGTTTGGATATTGACGATAAAGTTACTTTCTTAGGCGGCGTCCGCGATTTGACCGGTTATTTTAAAGAGATCGATATCTTGGTCAATACCCCGCATTGCATAGGCGATCATGGTGCCGGTGTCGGTAACAATATTTTGGAATCCGGTTTATACGATACTCCTGTCGTAACTTACGATATGGCCGGGATTTCTGAAATGGTGATTACCGGTAAAACCGGCTACTGTATTCCGTTTGGCAACGATGAACAATTTATCGAAGCGGTAACTAAATTAGTGGAGAGCCGCCAATTGCGTGATGAAATGGGCAAAGCATTACATCAACATGTTATCCGCCTATGTTCTGATGATGAAATTTACCGCACCACTATGGCTGCATATAACATGTAAGGCCGTCTGAACGATGAACATTACCATTGTTGCACCTTATTGCTCTTTACCCGGCGAACCGCACTTCAACCGTTTTTGGTATTTAGCAGAATTATTATCGCAAAAACATAATGTATTGCTGGTTACCAGCAACTTTAAACATTACGACAAATCTTTCAGACGGCCCGAAGATGCCGAATCTGCTTCAAAAGGCCGTCTGAACGTTATGCTTTTACAAGAAAGCGGTTATCAGAAAAATGTTTCTATAGCACGCTTAAAAAGCCATCATGTTTTTGTCCAAAATTTGGAAGACTGGCTCTCTCAACGACAGGCCGGCGAGATAGATTTAGTGTATTCAGCATACCCCTTGATTGCCACCAATCTGGTCCTAGGAAGATTTAAGCAGAAGCTGGGCTATAAAATGATTATTGATGTGCAGGATGTTTGGCCGGAGTCTTTCTCGGCGGTCATCCCTTTTATGAAAAAAGTCCAACATCAAAAATTTCCCTTTTCGGCTCGGGCAAATGAAGCTTATGCCTATGCTGACGGCTTGGTAGCAGTATCCGAATCTTACTTAACGCGTGCACATGAAGCCAATCCTCAAGCACCGGGAGAAGTAGTATTTATCGGTGCCGATTTTGACAAGATGGCAACGGCCCCACGGAAAGTATTCACCACGCCGGCAACCCGTTTTTTTTACTTGGGTACGCTCAGCTTCAGTTACGACATGGAAACTGTCTGCAAAGGGATGCAGCAATTATTAGCCGACGGTCTGAATGTGAAACTTCATGTCATGGGAGGCGGGCCGGATTTAGAAAAGTTAAAAAAATATGCGGGTGAATCGATTCAATTTTATGGATATATTCCCTATGTAGAGATGATGTCGGTGGCCAAAGGTTGCGATATAGCGGTAAATCCGATTCATGCCCACTCGGCAGCTTCGATTACCAATAAACTCTCAGACTACTTGGCACTGCAAAAACCGATTTTAAACAGCCAAGTTCATCCGGAAGTTGCCGAAACCTTAAAACTAGTCCCACACATCAATTACCAATCCGGCAATGTAGAAGACTTTGTACGAGCAGCCAAAGCCATGCTCAACCATAAAAATGATCCTGTGCAATCCAAAGAAATCATCCGCCGCTTTAAGCGTGATGTTTCTTATCAAAGAATTGTCCACCTTATTGAAAGATTAGGTCATGAATAAACTGATTAAACGCCTATTCGACATTATTGCTTCGGCGGCCGGTTTGATTATTTTGTCACCGGTATTCTTGATTTTGATTTATCTCATCAAGAAAAATTTGGGCTCGCCGGTATTTTTCACCCAAGAGCGTCCGGGTGAAAACGGTAAGCCGTTCAAAATGATTAAATTTCGCTCGATGCGTGATGCCATTGATGCCAACGGCAACCCCCTTCCTGACAGCGAACGGCTCACCCCGTTCGGACGCAAATTGCGTGCCGCCAGCCTTGATGAACTACCCGAACTTTGGAATGTCTTAAAAGGTGACATGAGCTTGGTTGGTCCGCGTCCGTTGCTGATGAGCTATTTGCCCTTATACAACGACTTTCAAAACCGTCGCCATGAAATGAAGCCGGGCGTTACCGGCTGGGCTCAGGTGAATGGCCGCAATGCATTGTCATGGGATGAGAAATTTGCCCGCGATATTTGGTATATCGACAATTTCAGCCTTTGGTTGGACATCAAAATCTTATTTTTAACTGTCAAAAAAGTATTTATCAAAGAGGGCATTTCCGCTGATGGAGAAGCCACTATGCCGTTTTTCACAGGAAATGACACCAATGAAAAAAAATAATGTACTGATTTTATCTGCCGGCCGCCGTGTTGAGCTGGTTCAAGACTTTAAAACCGAAGCCGATAAATTTGAAGGTATCAAAGTATTCACAACGGACATGTTCCCTCACATGTCATCGGCCTGTCATGTTTCAGACGGCTCATTTGTTGTGCCTGCCATCAAAGCCGACGGTTACATCGACAGCATTTACCAACTGGCCGTTGATCATAACATCGGCCTAATTATTCCAACCATCGATACCGAATTGCAAAAATTGGCTGATGCCCGTACCCGTTTTGAAGAAGCCGGCATCCACATCATTGTTTCGGACAGCGCGCTGATTACCTTATGCCGCGACAAACGCAAAACTGCCTATTTGTTTGCACAATACGGCATTCAATCTCCAAAAATTTACGACCGGAATAACTTAACCCTGCCATGCTTCGTCAAACCTTATGACGGCAGCCGCGCCATCGGCGCCAAACGTGTTGATACGCAAGCGGATATTTCTGATGAGATGATGGCTGACCCTAAATTAATGTTCTGCCAACTCATCGATATCGTTAATGAATTCAAAGAATTTACCGTTGACATGTATTACGACAATCAAGGCCGTCTGAAATGTGTGATTCCGCGCGAACGTTTAGAAGTGCGTACAGGCGAAGTCAGTAAAGGGATTACCCGCCGCAATCATTTATATAATGTATTGGTTGAAAAAATGGCGGTATTGGAAGGTGCTCGCGGCTGCATTACCGCCCAATTTTTCTACAACGACCAAACCGAAGAATTTTACAGCGTCGAAATCAATCCGCGCTTTGGCGGCGGTTTCCCCTTGACCTATGCTGCAGGCGGTAACTATCCGGGTTGGCTGATTCAAGAATATTTAATGGGCCAGGAAATTTCCTTTTTCGACCAATGGGAAAATAATCTGATGATGTTGCGCTATGATGCCAAGGTACTGGTTCATGAAAATCAATGATACTCGGAATGCCGTATTGGTGTTTGATTTGGATGATACCTTATATTCAGAATACGACTATAAGGTATCCGGTATTCAATCCGTGATTCAAACTATTGCTGCGCTTTATCCTGAATATGACCTGCATTCTTTAAAATCTGCCATTGATCACAAGAATAAAGACTGGCTGGATGTAATCTGCACCCAATGCCGTCTGAATGATTCGGAAAAGCAGACTTTATTATGGCAATACCGATTACATAAACCGGTTATCCAACCTTATATGGATTACAAATCCCTTAAGGACATCACCCAAAATTTTGCCGCAACCGCCTTGATTACGGACGGACGCAGCATTACCCAGCGCCTTAAATTAGCAGCTCTGGGTATTATGGATTTATTTGCAGATATTCTGATTTCGGAATCTTTTCAATCAGAAAAGCCCCATCCTGAACGCTTTGTTTATCTGCGAAACAAATATGGTAAAAATCATCAATTTATTTATGTTGGCGACAATATTAAAAAAGACTTTGTTACCCCTAAAGCAATGGGCTGGCTCACAATTGGGCTGAAAGGTTCTGAACATAATATTCATCAGCATGAATCTGGCGATTTTGATGTCGCATACCACCCGCATCTTTGGATTGAGTCTTTAACCGATTTAAGAAAACACTTCGGCATTTAATCCGGCACTTTTTATTTAAGAAATTCAACCAGCCTTTTTGCAGGAAAAGCAAATGCTTAATACATCTCTCTCTCCGTGGCCCAGCTTCACCCAAGAAGAAGCGGATGCAGTATCACGCGTACTGCTGTCAAACAAAGTCAATTATTGGACCGGCACCGAATGTCGCGAATTTGAAAAAGAATTTGCCCAATATATTGGAACTGAATATGCCATTGCATTGTCTAATGGTACATTAGCATTGGATGTTGCACTCAAAGCCATGGGCATTGGTGCGGGTGATGATGTCATTGTGACCTCACGCACCTTCTTGGCTTCCGCCTCATCAATCGTCACTGCCGGTGCCAATCCGGTGTTTGCCGATGTTGATTTAAACAGCCAAAACATCAGCGCCGAAACCATTAAAGCGGCGCTGACCCCGAATACCAAGGCGATTATTGTGGTGCATTTGGCCGGTATGCCTGCCGAAATGGATGGCATCATGGCGTTGGCAGAAGAACACAAATTGTGGGTGCTTGAAGACTGCGCACAAGCACACGGTTCCAAATACAAAGGCAAATCCGTCGGCTCTATCGGTCATGTCGGCGCATGGTCGTTCTGCCAAGACAAAATCATGACTACCGGCGGCGAAGGCGGCATGGTTACCACCAACGATAAAGACTTGTGGAACAAAATGTGGTCATACAAAGACCACGGCAAAAGCTACGATGCCGTGTACCACCGTGAGCATGCTCCGGGTTTCCGCTGGCTGCATGAAAGCTTCGGCACCAACTGGCGTATGATGGAAATACAAGCCGTCATCGGCCGCATTCAAATCAAACGCATGCCGGATTGGACGGCCAAACGCCAAGCCAATGCCGAACAACTAACACAATCATTCCGTAAATTCAGCAGCATACGTTTGGTTGAAATCGCTGATTACATCGAACATGCGCAGTATAAATATTATGTTTTCGTTAAACCGGAAAACTTGAAAGAAGGCTGGACGCGCGACCGCATCGTGAATGAATTGAACGCACGCAAAGTACCGGCTTATCAAGGCAGCTGCTCGGAAGTGTATTTAGAAAAAGCCTTTGAAGGCACGCCATGGCGCCCGAAAGAGCGTTTGAAAAATGCCGTTGAACTGGGTAAAACCAGCCTGATGTTCTTGGTACACCCTACTTTGACCGCAGAAGAAATGGCTTTCTGCTGCCAAAATATTGAAGAAGTTTTGACAGAAGCAACTGCGTAAACATCTTGGTTTTCAGACGGCCTCCTACGCTTCAAGGCCGTCTGAAAAATCATTTGACGACAGTTTTGCCATTATTTAGAAAATACCAAAAATGAATTTGGAAACCTTATTAGCTTTGCCCCGCAACATGAAAAAGACATTTTTTGTCATTCATGATGTGGCGATGATTTTTATTGCCTTTTGGTTTGCCCAAAGCTTGAAATCCCAATATTCCGATGAATGGCTGAGCATGACCAACTGGCTGGCTTTCATCGTGACAGCGGCGGCCAGTATTGCTGTTTTTGTGCGTTTGGGGCTTTACCGCGCGGTTACCCGCTATGTCAGCACCCGTGTATTAACATCCGCCGTAATTGGTACTGTTATCTCCGCTGTTGTATTTTTCTTCAGCATCCTGATGTTTGAACAGCGTTTAACCTTCTCGCTGCCACTGGTTTATTTCTTGTTTTTGGTAGTGTTAATCACCAGCTCGCGCATGATTTTGCGTGCCATTTTGTCCGACAGCCACGCCAAACAAATGACACCGGTCATTATTTATGGCGCAGGCCGCTCTGGCCGTCAATTATTAGAAGCCATCAAGCAAGTACGCGAATACCATGCCGTGGCCTTTGTCGATGACGATAAAAGCATTCAACGCAGCGTGATTTATGACTTAACTGTTTATGCACCGAATCAAATTCAAAGCTTAATCGACCGCTATGGCGTCGAAAAAATCTTGCTGGCGATTCCAAGCTCGACACAGCAAGAGCGCAAAACGATTATTGCGCATTTGGAAAAATACAAATGTGAAGTTTTGACCATTCCGGGTATGAAAGACTTGGTTGACGGCAAAATCAACGTCAGCTCTTTGAAAAAAATCTCGGTAGTCGATTTGTTGGGTCGAGATCCTGTCGAGCCGCGTTCCGAGCTTATGCGTGCGGACATCACCGACAAAATCGTGATGGTGACCGGTGCCGGTGGTTCGATTGGTTCTGAACTGTGCCGACAAATCTTGCGCTGCCGCCCGGCTAAATTGCTGTTGTTTGAATTGTCTGAATTTTCTTTATACAGCATCGACAAAGAATTGCGTGAAGCGCAAGCCGAAGCCGGCAGCCAAATTGAGATATTGCCACTATTGGGCTCGGTGCAAAACAAAGAGCGTCTCTTGAGCATCATGCGTGCTTACCAGGTCGACACCGTTTACCACGCTGCGGCATACAAACATGTACCGATGGTTGAATTCAATACCATCGAAGGCATTCAAAACAATATTTTCGGTACCCTCTTCTGCGCGCAAGCTGCGGTTGAAGCCAATGTCGATACCTTCGTTTTGATTTCAACCGATAAAGCCGTTCGCCCGACCAATACCATGGGCGCCAGCAAACGCATGGCCGAACTTTGTTTGCAAGCTTTGGCTGCCGAGCCTGACCAACACACCCGTTTCTGCATGGTGCGTTTTGGTAATGTACTGGGTTCGTCCGGTTCGGTTGTACCCGTGTTTGAAAAACAAATCGCATCTGGCGGTCCGATCACCCTTACCCACCAAGACATTACCCGCTACTTCATGACCATCCCGGAAGCGGCACAACTGGTTATTCAGGCCGGTGCAATGGGCAAAGGCGGTGATGTGTTTGTATTGGACATGGGCGAATCAGTCAAAATCATCGACCTTGCCAAACAAATGATTAATCTCAGCGGCCTGAAGATTAAAGATACCTTACATCCCGAAGGTGATATTGAAATCAAAATCACCGGTTTACGCCCGGGCGAGAAACTGTATGAAGAACTTCTCATCGGCGATGAAGTACAAAAAACCACTCATCCCCGCATCATGACCGCCAATGAAGTAATGCTGTCATGGACTGAATTATCTGACATACTCACGCGCATGGAGTCTGCATGCCGACACATGGATCAAGCCACGCTTCGTTCATTACTATTGGAAGCCCCGACCGGCTTCAACCCTAAAGACGACATTTGCGACTTGGTTTGGCAACGACATCAAGAGGCCGCCTGAACCTACTAAACCACTGCCGCTTATTTCAGACGACATCTACAATTCTTAAGATTTACAAGGACATCCAGACATATGAAAAAGCTTACTTTAATCAGCTTATCATTTCTCATTTTTGCCGGCGGCTGCAGCAGCACAACTGTCATCCCGGGGTCTTCACTAAAAACCAAAAACAAAACCATTATTTACAGTGAAAATGAAACCGCAGCCGACATCAATTTAGACAATCGGGTAGCAGTCTTCCCTATTACGCTCAATCTAATTGAGCGTATGCGCGAACCCGTCGTTACCGCCCAGACCAACCATACCTTAGCCCAACAAAAATCCAACTACCAATACCGTGTCGGTAACGGCGATGTATTGAATATTATGGTGTGGGCGCATGCGGATTTAAATTCACCGGTACAACAGAGCAGCCCGCAAGACCATCAGGTCAGCCGAGGCGCATGGGTAGACGAACGCGGTTATATTTCTTATCCTTTAATCGGCAATATCCATGCTAAGGGCAAAACCATTAACGAACTGCAAAATATCTTAACTTCACGTTTGCGCCGTTATCTGAAAAACCCGCAAGTCGTGATTAACGTGACCGAATTCCGTTCCCAACGCATATCCATTGCCGGAGCCGTTAATCAAGCAGGCCAACTGCCCATTACCAATATCCCAATGACCATTTTAGATGCGGTTAACCAAGCCGGCGGCGTAGCTTCTAATGCTGATACGCAAAACATCAAATGGACGCATAACGGTGTTGACCGTACTATTTCGCTGCAAAACATGTTGCAGTACGGCGATATGTCGCAAAACCATATGCTGAGTAACGGCGATATTATTTACGTACCGAACAACAGCAACAGCAAAGTATATGTAATGGGTGAAGTCGGCCGTCAAGCAGCGCTGCCTATCGGCAACCATGGACTAAACCTGACCCAAGCCTTGGGTGATGTTGGTGGCATGAACCAAAACTACGCTGATGCCACCGGTGTCTTCGTAATTCGTCGTGCGCCAAGTGATTTGGAAAAACCGATTCATGTGTATCAGCTGAATTTGCGTGATGCGACTGCCTACGCTGTCGGTAGCGAATTCAAACTGCGTGCCGAAGACGTGATTTATGTAACTGCCGCACCGGTTGCCCGCTGGAATCGTGTGGTTTCTTTGATTACCAATTCCATCAGCAACGTCAATTCTTTGGATAATACATTTGGTAACTAACGATTAGATATTACCGATAACTGCCTATGTTTCAAAATATTTTAATTGTTTGTCATGGAAATATCTGCCGCTCGCCGACTGCCGAACGCATTTTGCAGAAAAAACTGCCCAAACATCAGATCAGTTCGGCAGGTATTCAGGCACTGACCGGAAAAGATGCCGACTTTCAAGCCATCAAAACCGCACTGAAACACGGTGTGGTTGTTGCCGGCCATACTGCGCGGCAATTAACGGTTGAGATGTGTGATAAAGCCGATTTGATTTTGGTGATGGAGCCAGAGCAAATCGACAAGGTGGCCAATATTCACCCCTCTGCCCGCAGCAAAACTATTTTGTTTGCCCAATGGTTAAATAAAAAAACAGTTCCCGACCCTTTTCGCCAAAGTCCGGAAATGTTTGAAGCCGTTTATCAGCAACTTGAAGAAGCGGCGCAAAGCTGGGCGCACAAGCTGAGCAACTCTCAGCATAACCCTTTATGACTTTGGGGTAGATGAATATTCACCAGCCATAAATTAAGATTACTTTTAAGTTTTAAAGAGAAAGTTTACTGATGACGAAACCAACAACATCAGCACCTAGCAATAACGACGAAATCGATATTAATCGTCACATACACAAACTTTGGTCGAATAGGTACAAAATCGCACTGGCCGTTTTGGCCGGCGGTGTATTGGGTGCGCTATTCAGTATGGTCTCTACGCCGGTTTATCGAGCCGATGCCATGCTGGAAATCGAAACCAAACAAAACCAGATTCTGACTGAAATCAACAGCATTTTTTCTAATGAACCATTGCCTTCTGAAGCGGAATTGGAGCTGATTCAATCGCGTTTGGTATTGGGTAAAACAGTTGACGATTTACAATTAGATCAACAAATTACCCCTAAATTCTTCCCTATTTTCGGCTCTTTGATTTACAACCTAAGCAACGATCTCAAGCCTGAACTGAAAGTCAGCACGTTTACAGCTCAAGAAGAATGGTTGAATCAGCCGATTAAACTAGCCGTACGCGACAATAAATCATTTATTTTGACCCTGCCGGATGAACGCGCTGTTGAAGGTCGTGTCGGTGTGCCGGTACGCATCAATAATGAAACCGTGTTGAAAATCGATCAGATTTTGGCCAATCCGGGTCAAGAGTTCTTACTGACCAAATTTTCGAGACCCAATGCCATCACCCACATTAAAACCAAACTGGGCGTTTCCAGCAAAGGGAAAAGCAGTCCGATTATCAATCTGACCTATACCGGCACTGATCCGAAAAAAACCAGCCTTATCTTAAACAGCATTGCGGATAATTATGTCGAACAAAACCGTGAGCGCGATATTCAAGTGGCTTCCAGCGGTTTAGCCTTTATCAGTGAAGAATTACCGCGTCTGAAAGAAACCCTGCAAGATGCGGAAAACAAACTCAATACCTATCGTGAACGTTCAGGCTCTTTGGATATTCCGTTAGAATCCAAAGGTGCGTTAGAAAGCCTGACCAGCATTGAAACCCAAATTACCATGCTGCGTACCGAAGAAGCCGGTTTGGCCGAACTCTACACACCTGAACACCCTTCTTACAAAGCCGTGCTGGATAAATTATCGGTCTTGGAAAACGCCAAAAACAAAATCAATCAGCAAATTGCCAACCTGCCCAACACGCAACAAGAAGTGATCCGCCTGACCCGCGATGTAGAAACCAATCAAGCGACTTATGTGCAATTGCTGAGCAAACAGCAAGAGTTGAACATCATGCGTGCCAGCGCCCAAGGCAATGTACGCGTGGTTGATCATGCCTATCCGCCGGAAACACCGATCGCACCACGCAAAACAGTGATTACCTTATTGAGCGCGTTGGGCGCAGGTACCTTGGCCGCATTGTGGATTCTACTGCGCGGCGGTTTGCGCAACGGCATTACTTCTTCGGAAGAAATTGAAGATTTGGATATGGAAGTGACGGCGCTGGTGCCACATTCGCCTATCCAACAGAAGCGTGACAAATTAAAAAGTAAATTTAAATCACTTGCCAATCAACCTGCTTACCTATTGGCCAATGAAGACAGCACCGACGTAGCCGTTGAAGCTGTACGCGCTTTACGTACCAATATTTACTTCTCCATGTTGGAAGCCAAAAACAACGTGCTGATGATTACCGGTGCCGCCCCGGAAGCCGGCAAATCGTTTATTTCGGCCAACTTGGCTGTGGTCATGGCTCAATCCGGCAAAAAAGTACTGGTGATTGACGCTGATATGCGCAAAGGCTATTTGCAGCAAGCCTTCGGTACCGATTCAGAGTTTGGTTTGACCCATATCCTGTCCGGCCAAGCATCGCCTGCCCAAGCAGTGCAAACCACGACCATTGAAAACTTAAGCATTATCGGCAATGGCGGCTACCCAAGTAATCCGTCTGAATTGTTGTTAGACAACCGTTTCAATGAATTGCTGGCTTATGCTCAAGCACATTTTGATTACATCATCATCGATACCCCACCGGTGTTGGCCGTGACCGATGCTTCGATTGTGGGGCAACATGCCGGCACCACCCTGATGGTGGCACGCTATGGCAACACCACTGCCAAAGAATTGGACCTCAGCGCCGACCGCTTGAAGCAAAGCAATGTTCAAATCAAAGGCGTGATCTTGAACGGCATGAAACGTGAAGACAACAGCAGCTATGATTATTATGCTTATGCCAACTATAGCAACAACGCTAAAGCAAAAAAATAACTGCTGACACAAGATCAGAGGCCGTCTGAAACGTTCAGACAGCCTTTTTATTGTGATTCAATTAGTCTTCCGTTGTTCAACGCGCCCTAAAATCATCGCATCACCATAGCTGAAAAAACGGTATTCCTGCTCAACCGCATGTTGGTACACCTCACGGATATGCTGCATACCCGACAATGCACTGACCAACATCAACAACGTTGATTTCGGCAAATGGAAATTGGTAATCAAGCGGTCAACCACATTGAAACGATAGCCCGGCGTAATGAAAATATCGGTATCGCCCTGTCCGGCTTTCAGACGGCCTGTTTCACGCGCTGCCGATTCCAGCGCCCGCATCGAGGTAGTACCGACCGACCACACCCGGTTACCGCGTGCTTTAGCCGCTTCAATCGCCGCTACCGTTTCAGACGGCACATCAAACCATTCACTGTGCATTTTATGATCGGCAATATTGTCTACACGCACCGGCTGGAACGTGCCGGCTCCCACATGCAGGGTCACTTCCGCCATTTCCACGCCTTTGGCTCTTAAAGCCGCCAGCAATTCATCGGTAAAATGCAAGCCTGCTGTCGGCGCGGCTACCGCACCCTGATGCTTGGCGTAAACCGTTTGATAGCGGCTGTCATCCTTATCATCCGCCGTGCGCTCAATATAAGGCGGCAAGGGTAAATGGCCGCTTTGCTCTAATAACTCGTAAACCGTTTGCGCGCCATCAAAACGCAAACAGAACAACTCTTCCTGCCGCTCAACCATCACCGCTTTAATACCGCCTTCAAAAATCAATTCCGTCCCCGGCTTGGGCGATTTTGACGAACGCACATGTGCCAAGGCGGTATGTTCGTCTAACACTCGCTCGATCAAGGCTTCTATTTTGCCGCCGCTGGCTTTTTGGCCGAACAAACGCGCTTTAATCACTTTGGTATTGTTGAATACCAATACATCGCCGCGTCCGACATAATCCGGCAAATCGACAAAATACGCATCGGTTATCGGCTTCTCGGGCAAAGCCGCCAGCAAACGGCTGCTGCCGCGAACTTCAGGCGGGCGTTGCGCGATTAATTTTTCAGGTAGTTCAAAGTCAAAATCAGCAATATCCATGATTTTTTTCACAATCCAAAACAGCCGTTATTATACGCATATTTCCTCTTTTCAGACGGCCTGTTTTCTTATAAAACCAACTGATTAGAATATATACTCTTATTAACAAAATCATCTCGTTCCCACTTTCCAATCTGACCATTTAACGCCCAAATGAGCGGTTTTTCGATATTTTGCTAGACATTTTGCTGTGACTTCGGGAAAATAGCTTGATTAAATTCCGGCTACGGCTGGCACATACACTATCTCATTTGTTCGTTGTCTTAATGTGAATAACGGGCAAACACAATCTGATTCAACATCACCATGTAACGTAACACGGCTCTGCAACAGACCGTCTCTAAATAAGTAAGGAACCAAAATGGATTTGCGCAAACTGAAAAAACTGATTGATTTAGTTGAAGAATCCGGTATCGCCGAAATCGAAGTCACCGAAGGCGAAGAAAAAGTCCGTATTACCCGTGCCACCGCCGCTCCGGCACCTGTTTATGCCCCAGCTCCGGTTGCCGCTCCTACCGCCGTGACCGCTGCTCCGGCTACCGCTGCCGCACCTGCCGCAGAAGCATCTGTACGCAACTTGGCTGATGCCCAAAAATCACCGATGGTCGGCACTTTCTACCGCGCCCCCGGCCCGAACGCTAAACCGTTTGTCGAAGTCGGCCAAAGCGTAAAAGCCGGTGATACCCTGTGCATCATCGAAGCCATGAAACTGATGAACGAAATCGAAGCCGAGAAATCGGGCGTGGTCAAAGAAATTCTGGTAGAAAACGCCACTCCTGTGGAATTTGGCGAACCGTTGTTTATCATCGAATAATCCGCTTTCAGACGGCCTGATAAACATAGGCCGTCTGAAACTTTACGGAACATTTGAAGCATAAACATTTTCAGACGGCCTCCTTGTTGAAAATTCCGCCTGAAAAACACAGGAAAATCATTATGTTGAACAAAGTATTAATCGCCAACCGCGGTGAAATCGCCTTGCGCGTGCTGCGTGCCTGCCGCGAAATGGGCATTGCCACCGTCGCCGTGCATTCCGAAGCTGACAAAGACAGCCTGCACGTCAAATTGGCCGACGAATCGGTATGCATTGGCCCTGCCAATTCCGCACAAAGCTACCTGAATATTCCCGCGCTGATTGCTGCTGCCGAAGTAACCGGCGCCGACGGCATTCATCCCGGCTACGGCTTCTTGGCTGAAAATGCCAATTTTGCCGAACAAGTTGAGCAATCCGGCTTTACCTTTATCGGCCCCAAAGCCGACACCATCCGCCTGATGGGTGATAAAGTTTCTGCCAAACACGCCATGATTGAAGCCGGTGTGCCTTGCGTGCCGGGCTCGGACGGCGCTCTGCCTGATGATGACGAAGAAATCCTGAAAATCGCCGATAAAGTCGGTTTCCCGGTAATTATCAAAGCATCGGGCGGCGGCGGCGGTCGCGGTATGCGCGTGGTCGAAAAAAGAGAAGACCTGATTCGCTCGGTGGAAATGACCAAAACCGAAGCCGGTGCCGCATTCGGCAATCCGATGGTGTATATGGAGCGTTACCTGCAACGTCCGCGCCACGTTGAGATTCAAGTATTGGCCGATGAACAAGGCAATGCGATTTATTTAGCCGAGCGCGATTGCTCTTTGCAACGCCGCCACCAAAAAGTCATCGAAGAAGCACCTGCACCTGGCATCACACCGGAAGAGCGTGCCAAAATCGGCCAAGCCTGTGCTGATGCCTGTAAACGCATTGGTTATCGTGGCGCTGGCACGTTTGAATTTTTGTATGAAGACGGTGAATTCTTCTTTATCGAAATGAATACCCGCGTTCAGGTCGAACACCCTGTGACCGAGCTGATTACCGGCGTGGACATCGTGCAAGAGCAAATCCGCATCGCCAGCGGCCTGCCGTTGCAATACACCCAAGACGACATCCAAATCGAAGGCCACGCCTTTGAGTGCCGCATCAACGCCGAAGACCCATACAATTTCATTCCAAGCCCGGGTTTGATTGAAAGTTGCCATTTGCCGGGCGGGTTTGGTATCCGCGTCGACAGCCACATTTACCAAGGTTACCGCATCCCGCCGTTTTACGACAGCCTGATCGGTAAAATCTGCGTGGTTGGCAAAGACCGCGCGCAGGCGATGGCGAAAATGCGCGTGGCGTTGGCCGAATTGGCTGTGACCGGCATCAAAACCAATACCCCTTTGCACCGCGATTTGTTCAAAGACGAAGGCTTTGCTCAAGGCGGTGTGAGCATTCACTATTTGGAAAAATGGTTGGAGCAACGCAAAGCCAAATTGGCTGAGAAGTAAGCGGATCAACACCAAGGCCGTCTGAAACAAAGGGAAGCTGCCCTACCGTTCAGACGGCCTTTTTCAATCCGGCTGAATCCGTTACAATAAACCCATTTTATTCATGACCGCCTGGAGAGTTGTTTCCTGTTTCAGACGGCCTATCCCCGATAAAGACCTATTATGCCATACCAACAAATTACCCTTGCCGTTAAAGACACCATTGCCGAGCCGTTGGCGGATGCCTTAATGGAACACGGCGCGCTTTCCGCCGCCATAGAAGATGCCTACGCCGGTACCGAAAACGAACAGGCCATTTTCGGCGAACCGGGTATGCCAACCGAACAAATCTGGCAGCAAAGCAAAGTGATTGTCCTGTTTGGCGAAAACGACGATGCTGCTGCGGTGGTCGAAACCGCCACAAAAGCCTGTGGTTTGAACGACCTAAACTACACCACTGAAATCTTGGAAGACCAAGACTGGGTGCGCTTAACCCAAGCCCAATTCGACCCGATTCAGATTTCCGACAGGCTGTGGATTACCCCTTCCTGGCACGATGCCCCCGATGAAAACGCCGTCAACCTGCAGCTCGACCCCGGCTTGGCCTTCGGTACCGGCAGCCATCCGACCACCCGTCTGTGCCTGCAATGGCTGGATGCACAATTAAAAGGCGGCGAAAGCGTATTGGATTACGGCTGCGGCTCGGGCATTTTAGCGATTGCCGCATTGAAATTGGGCGCAGGTTCGGCGGTGGGTGTGGATATTGACGAACAAGCCATTCGCGCCAGCAAAGCCAATGCCGGCCAAAACAATGTGCAAGCGCAATTCTATCTGCCGGATAGCGTGCCTGAAGGTCAGTTTGATGTAGTTGTCGCCAACATTTTGGCCAACCCTTTGCGTATGCTCGGCGAAATGCTGGCCGACCGCACCAAACCGGGCGGACGCATTATTTTATCGGGCTTGTTAGACGAACAAATAGAAGAATTAAGCGAAATTTACGGTCAATGGTTCGACATCGAACCTACCGAAATCGATGAAGGCTGGGCACGTTTAAGCGGCGTGAAGCGTTAATGGATTCAATCAAAAGGCCGTCTGAAAGATAAACTTTCAGACGGCCTTTCATCGTTCACTCATTCTCTTGCTTAAGCACTCAAGCCTATGCGTTTAAACACCACATCAAATTCACTGGTTTCCAATGCTGCGCGAATCTCGACAATTTCTTCATCCGTAAATACCACTTCATCATATTGCGCGACAAATTCTTTAAAATCGCTGATGTCCAACACATTATCCGGCATCATGGTTTGAAAATAGCAATACTTCGGAAACACCACCACCGAATAAAACATTTTCTGCGACACCGACAATTGATCCGACAATACCTGAATATATTGCTGATTTTTCAACAATGGATTTTCAAATTTGGCTTGATTCTTATGCAACTTGCTCGTCCACATACCGCTGCCGTCGTCACCCTCGATCCTTCCCTGCTGATTCGGTGTATTGACCACAAAAATACCGAAACGCGACACATATACGCAATCAATTTGCTCATGCTCGCCACCACAGTACACATCCAAATTAGGAAAAGCGTGATAAGTTCTGGGATCCAATAAGCATTTGGCACGCACATTCACGGAAAAACGCGCGGTAAAATTTCTCGACCAACGGGTTTTCGCTAAAACGACCAACAAAACCACCGGTATCGCCCACCATAGAAGATAAACAAACAGGCCGTCTGAAAGATTAAAAGAAGCATTCATTGCATTTTCCACGTAATAATATTTATTGGTTTAAGCAGCACTTATTCATGCTGCATTTTTTCCCATTATTATAAACCAAATGATATTATTTACAATAGAAAATAACCGCCCATCAGTATTTTTTGCCTCTTATCAGCAGGCTCCAATCACCTTACGGCTTTATCCATGCAGAACTGAGCGCCCAATCAAGCGGACTGTAATATTTCGGCAAGGTACTCGGAATACCCAGATTATTGAGGTAAACCACGCGATAACGGTCGCTGAACCAATTGGGCACAACAATATATTGATGGCGCAATACCCGGTCCAAAGCACGGGCAGAGACGATCAATTCTTCACGGCTGCTGAAATTTTCAAAGCGTTTCAGCAACGCATCCACCGCCGGGTCACACACGCCCGCCCAGTTGCGGCTGCCTTCGGTTTTGGCTGCTTCACAACCGAAGTAATTAAACTGCTCGTTGCCCGGACTTTCACTGTTGGCGTACACCACAATCGTCATGTCGTAGTCAAATGCATTCATGCGCTTTTGAAACACAGCCGGGTCGGCGATGCGTATGTTCATGCCCACGCCGATTTTGGCCAAGTCACGCTGCCATTTGGCGGTCACACGCTCATAGGTTTTGCTCGGGCTTAAAAATTCAAACACCAGCGGCCTGCCCTGTTTGTCCACCAGCTTGCCGTTTTGATAACGGTAACCCGCTTTCAGCAGCAAGGTTCGCGCTTTCAAAAGCTGCGGACGGACACCGATTTGCGGATTCACCACCGGCGGCTGCGGCACATTTTGCGTAAACACCGCCTGCGGCAACTGCGTTTTCACCGTATTCAACAATGCCAATTCCGCGCCGCTTGGTTTGCCCGTCGCTGCCATGGCGCTGTTGGTGAAAAAGCTGTTGCTGCGCCGATAAGTGCCGTAAAAGAGCTTGGTATTGGTGTTTTCAAAATCAAAACTCTCCACCATCGCTTGGCGCACCAAAACATCGTCAAAAGGCTTGCGGCGCTGGTTCATCACAAAGCCCTGCATACCGGCGGTATTGCCGTGTTGCCACTCATGTTTGCTCAAGCCGCGCTTTTTCAATATATCGTCAGGATAGGCGCGCGCCCAATTGCGGGCGATGTTTTCCTGCACAAAATCATACCGCCCTCCCTTAATGCCTTCGATGCGCACGCTGTCATCTTTAAAATATCGGAAGCGCACGGTATCGAAGTTGTACCGCCCTTTACGTACCGGCAAATCCTTTGCCCAATAATTTTTATCACGCCGGTATTCGCTCAGGCGGCCGCTGTCGGCGCGGGAAAAACGGTAAGGGCCGGAGCCGATGGGCATAGTGTTGGCCGCAGCCGCCAAACCTTGCGGATAGCTTTTGTGTGAAAACACCGGCAGTTCGCCCAAAATCATGTGTAATTCGGCGTTTTTCTTCTTGAATCGGAACACCACCGTACGCGCGGCAGGCGTTTCCACTTTGGCGACATCGCTCCAATAAAATCTATACATCGGCGCGGCCGCTTTGTCTTGTGTCAAGGTGTTGAACGAAGCGGCCACGTCTTTGGCCAATACTGGCTCACCGTTGTGAAAACGTGCTTTCGGATTGAGCTTAAACGTGACCGACAGGCCGTCTGAAGCCAAGCTGACGTCTTCTGCCAACAAGCCATACATGGCAAACGGCTCATCCAAGCTTTTTTCCATCAGCGTATCCAGCGTCAAGGTGGCCACGCCCGCTTCATGGTCGCCCTTGAGCGTAAACGGATTGAGCGTGTCAAATCCGCCCTGCACCGGCAACGTAAACGTCCCGCCTTTGGGCGCATTCAGGTTCACATAATCAAAGGCTTTGAAATGCGGTGGATATTTAGGCGGCTGCCCCAAACCCAAACCGTGGGCGGCAAACGCTGAAGACGTGGCAAGCATGAGTGAGACAAAAGCGGTGATTTTCATGGCGGATTTAAGTGAGAAGTCGTGAAGGCCGTCTGAAAAGAAAATATTTTCAGACGGCCTGAATATTAAATATCGTCAAAAATTTTCTTTAAGGCGGCAACGGATTTATCGTGATTATCCGTGTGCACGCGGAATTCGGCCAAAGTCATGTTCATGGTTTTCACGCAAGGCTGCATGATTTGATCGACCGCAGCGTTAACTTTGTCTTTCTTCATATACGACGGGCTGTACACAAAAATCTTAAACAATTCGGCCAAATCGATTTTATCCGCACTGGTTTTCAACACCCAGCCCTGCTTGCCCGCATAGACATAGCCGTGTCGTGCCAGCTTTTCCAAAAGCTCACCCAATTCGTCATAGCCCATATTGATATGCGCACGCAATTCCTGCACCGGCATGGCTTTGCCTTCTTGCTGCGCCGCATCGAGCAACAACAAAATTTTCAACACATCATCAAAACGGCCGGAGGAATCGAAATTGCGGCGAAAAGCATTATCGCGCCAATACGACAACGAAGACGTCAACACCGCACCGGCCAATACCATCGACCAGAGCAGATTCAACCACACTAAGAAAAACGGAATCGCCGCAAACGCGCCGTAAATCGATTTATAGCCGTCAAAATTACTCATATACCACGCAAAAATATAGCGTGCAATCTGCAAAGCAAACGCTGTCACCACCGCACCGATTAAAGCGTGTTTGGCCGGCACAAAGCGGTGCGGCACAAAGCGGTAAAGCGCGCACAGCAAGGCTGTGCTGAAGAACAAAGACATCAAAAATCTGACCGCTTCGGCCAATACCGGCGAAATGTATTCCAAGCCCAAGCCGTTTACCGCGCCGACAATCAGCGACAAACTGACACCCAGCGACAAGGGGCCAAACGTCAATAATGCCCAATACACCAAAAATTGGCGCACCAACGGACGCTGGGTATGCACATTCCAAATACGGTTGAACGCGCTGTCGATGGTTTGCACCAACATCAGAGAGGTCACAAACAACATCACGCTGCCAATGGCGGTCAGTTTGCTGGCCTTGTCTTTAAACTGATTCAGGTATTCGAACACCACATCCGCACCCTGCGGCACGATCATGCGGTTGATAAATCCGACAAAAGATGCCGTCCACTGGTCAAATACCGGAAAAGCCGACACCACCACCAGCATCACCGTCAATACCGGCACCAAGGCCAACAGCGTGGTAAAAGTCAGACTCGATGCCACTTGCGGCACGCGTTCATTATTAAAGCGGTCAAACACAAACATCAAAAATCCGACCACTTTATTTTCCAACAAGCCTTGCCACCATTTTAAAAACGGCATACTCTTTTCCTTAATGTATTGTATGATGATGATTTTTCAGACGGCCTTCCCTTTAGGCCGTCTGAAAAGCAGTTTGATTAAGCCATTGTAACGGAATTACGCCATGAACCCAACTTCCCTCAACATTTTAGTTTTGTTCTACAGCCAAAACGGCAGCACGCTCAACCTCGCCCGCCAAATCGCCCGCGGCATCGAAAGCGTGGCCGGCTGCGAAGCCGTGTTGCGTACCGTGCCGAAAGTTTCCACCGTGTGCGAAGCGGTAGAAAGCGACATCCCCGACAGCGGCGCCCCTTACGCCACCGCCGATGATTTGAAAAACTGCGCCGGCTTGGCATTGGGCAGCCCTACCCGTTTCGGCAACATGGCCGCCGCCATGAAATACTTTATCGACGGCACGATTCCGCAATGGCTGGGGGCAGAATTATCCGGTAAACCGGCCACCGTGTTCACCAGCAGCAGCTCCCTGCACGGCGGCCAAGAATCCACCCTGCTCACCATGATGCTGCCGCTTCTGCATCACGGCATGGTCATCAGCGGCATTCCGTACAGCGAAACCGCCCTCAGCCACACCCAAAGCGGCGGCACGCCCTACGGTGCCTCGCATGTCACCGGACACAACGGCAACGCGGCATTAAGCGCCGATGAAAACGAATTGGCTTTTGCACAAGGCAAACGTTTGGCCGAACTGGCATTGAAATTGGCGTAAACCGGTTAACAGTAACTTTTTACATTTTCACCAACCCATCCGGAAAACACCACACCAAGGCCGTCTGAAAATCATCATCCCCCCTTTCAGACGGCCTCAGCACACCTAATCAAATAGAAAGGAAAATTATGACTTTACCCAGCAAACCCGTCATCGAAACTGCCTTAGCACACCGATCTATCCGCAAGTTTACCGATGAGCCCATCAGCAGCGAACAACTCACCGCCATTTTGAACGCAGGCCGTGCCGGTTCGACCTCCAACTTTTTCCAAAGCACCCACATCATCCGCGTGACCGACCCCGAAGTGCGCACACAAATCCGAGACATCGGCCGCGCTTTAAGTAGCATCGACACCTGCGCCGAACTGCTGATTTTCTGTTTCGACTTCGCCAAACACCAATCCTTCGCCCCTGAATCACAACTGGATTGGACGGAAATGGTATTAATCGGTGCCGTCGATTGCGGCATCATCGCACAAAACGTGATGCTGGCGGCCGAATCACTGGGCTTGGGCGGCGTGTATCTGGGCTACATCCGCAACGACATCAACCGCACCGCCGAAATCTTGAAGCTGCCGAAATACGTTGTACCGATGTTCGGCATGGCGCTCGGCCATCCGGCACAAGACCCGATGCTGCGTCCGCGTTTGCCGCTGGAAGCCATGGTTTCCGAAAACCACTATCAGCCGATTGACAGCCAAGTACTGGCCGATTACCGCGCCCTTACCCGCGCTTATTATCAAGAACGCAGCAAAATGGACACCGACTGGGCCGAGCAAATGACCGAATCGCTCAAAGGCGGAATCCGCCCTGAAATTCTGCCGTTTTTGCACAAACAAGGTTTTGCCCGAAAATAAGCGTTGAATCCACGCCAAGGCCGTCTGAAATATTTCAGACGGCCTTTAATTCTATTATTAACAATTCTTTACGATATTTTAAACTCAGCAAATCGGAAAGCACAATTTTGATGTTAAACTCAATCAAAACAGGCGGTTCGGCATCAAAATAACCGAAAAAAGAATGACTATCTTTTCACCTTTTACAGCCACATCCACTCCACCGGACACAAAGCACAACCATGGAAAACCAACGTCTCTCAACCCTATTAAAACTCATCGCCCAGCCCGAGCGCATGAGTATTCTGTTTCTCTTGCTCGAAGGCGATCGCAATGTCAATGAACTATGCGCCGCCACCGGCCAACATGCCACCACCGTGTCCAATCATTTAGCCAAACTGCGTAGCGAAGGCTTGGTCGAATTCACCCGCTACCACCGCGTGCTTGAATACCGCTTGATTTCCGATGAAGCCGCCGTGATTTTGCACACGCTCAAAAGCCTGAAACAAACCGGCCAACAAGCTGCCTGAGACCTTTGCAAAATTTCCTGAAAAGCCACTGCACAAAGAACCGACGTCATTCCCGCGCAGGCGGGAATCCATCTTAAAATTTCAGAAACTTATTTTATTCAATAGTTTTCCATGCTCAAAAATGGACTTACGCCTATGCTGAAATAACGGTTGTTTTGGTTTTTATGGGTGATTTATGAGGTTTTGCAAAGGTCTCTGCCTGAGTTTAAATCCCACCAAAATCAATGCTAAAATAGCGCGGTTTATCAGCCCACCGCGCTGTTTTTTCGGCCAAATCTTTCAGACGGCCTATTATCCACACACGGAATCCCCATGAAAATCACGACCTGGAATGTCAATTCCCTCAACGTACGCCTGCCGCAAGTACAAAACTGGCTGGCCGAACACCAACCCGATGTCTTGGCCTTGCAAGAACTGAAACTCGACCAAGACAAATACCCCGTCGCCGCGCTGCAAATGATGGGTTGGCATACCGTTTGGAGCGGCCAAAAAACCTACAACGGCGTGGCGATTATCAGCCGCACCGAACCGCAGGATGTCCACACCGGTCTGCCCAACCTGCCCGACGACCCGCAACGGCGCGTGATTGCCGCCACTATCAACGGCGTGCGCGTGATTAATGTTTACTGCGTCAACGGCGAAGCCCTCGACAGCCCGAAATTCCAATATAAAGAACAATGGTTTGCCGCGCTCAACGAATTTGTGCGCGACGAACTGGCCCGCCATGAAAAATTGGTTTTGCTCGGGGATTTCAACATCGCCCCGGCCGATGCCGACTGCTACGATCCGGAAAAATGGCATGAAAAAATCCATTGCTCAAGCATCGAGCGTCAATGGTTCCAAAACCTGCTCAACTTAGACTTAACCGACAGTCTGCGCCAAATCCATCCCGAAGGTGCGTTTTACACATGGTTCGACTACCGCGGCGCCATGTTCCAACGCGGCTTAGGCTTACGCATCGACCACCTGCTGATTTCCCCGGCCTTGTCTGCCGTGTTGCAAGACGTAGCAGTCGACTTGGCCGCCCGCGGGCAAGAGCGCCCGAGCGACCATGCGCCGGTGACGGCGGTGTTTGATTTGTAACTAATTGATTGGGTAAACGAAAGGCCGTCTGAAAATGATTTTTCAGACGGCCTTTTATTCAAATCCAACCCAAACAAGATACTATTATTGTAAAAATTTATAAATATAATAGCCAATTTCTTTCAGCACAACGTTTTTCTAATTTTCGTAACCTATTGAAAACATATTTAAATATTCGTCCCTTCTTTAATCCAACATGAACAAACAGCCAAAACCAAAAAAATCAGCTTGATTTAAATCAGAACATATTGTGCTTTTTATACATAAAATCCGCCCTGTCATACCAGATATTGATTTCAAACCAAAGTTACGACAATGAGCAAGGAGCACAATATGCAGAAAATTCCGGAACTGGTCTGCCCGGCTGGCAATTTACCTGCCTTAAAAACAGCGATTGATAATGGCGCAGACACCGTTTATATGGGACTCAAAAATGCCACGAATGCTCGAAATTTTCCGGGCTTGAATTTTGATATGAAATCTGCAATGCAAGGGGTTTCCTATGCTCATGAGCGCGGGCGGCAGGTATTAATGGCCATCAATACCTTTGCTCAAGCCGGGCAATCCGAACAGTGGCAAAAAGCCATCGATACGGCGGTACAACTGAGAACTGATGCCGTTATTGTTGCCGACCCGGCACTGATGGCTTATGCCGCCGATAAATATCCTGATTTACGGTTGCATATGTCTGTCCAAGGCTCCGCGACCAATTACGAAGCCATCAACCTGATGAAAGATTTGTTTGACATCCGCCGAGTCGTTTTGCCCCGTGTTTTGACAATTGATCAGGTAAAACATGTTATCGAACATACCGATGTCGAAATCGAGGTATTCGGTTTTGGCAGCCTGTGTGTGATGGTTGAAGGCCGCTGTATTTTATCCAGCTATGCTACCGGCGAATCGCCCAATATGCAGGGAGTGTGTTCTCCGGCGAAATCGGTTCGCTGGGAACAAAAACCAGACCGCATGGATGTGCGTTTAAACCATATATTGATTGATCAATTCAATCCGAACGAACCGGCCGGCTACCCGACTTTGTGCAAAGGCCGCTTTGAAGTGAATGATGAAACCTATTACGCATTAGAAGAACCGACCAGTCTGAATGTACTGGAAATGTTGCCGCAATTAATCGATATCGGCGTCAGTGCCGTCAAAATTGAAGGCCGCCAACGCAGTCCGATGTACACGGCACAAGTGACGAAAGCCATGCGGCAAGCTTTGGATGCGGCGGCAGCCGATAAGAAACATTTCCGTATCCAACCTGCTTGGAGCAATGCTTTGGGTAAAGTCTCTGAAGGCAGCCAAACAACTTTAGGGGCATATAGCCGTCCGTGGAAATAGGATAAACCGTATGAGCAAATTAAAATTATCATTAGGCCCTGTATTGTTTTTCTGGCAAAAAGAAACTCTGCTGGAGTTTTATACAACCATGCTGGATGCCCCGCTCGATACCATTTATCTTGGAGAAGTCGTGTGTTCGCGCCGACAAAAAATGCGCTTTTCGGACTGGTTCGGCTTGGCAGAAGACTTGGCAGACAGCGGTAAAGAAATTATTTTATCTTCACAGGTTTTACTGGAAAGTGAATCCGATTTAAAACGCTTGCGCAAAATTGCCGGGCAAGGAAAATTTAAAATTGAAGCCAACGATATGGGTGCTGTCAAACTGGTTCGCGAACACGGCATACCGTTTGTAGCCGGCGCCAGCCTCAATATCTATAACGACACTACCCTGACATTATTTAAAAATTTAGGCGCATACCGCTGGTTGGCTCCTGCAGAATTGAGTCGGGAAAAATTGGCTGCGATTACTTCTGCAACAAACGGTATTGAAACCGAAGTATTCGCATGGGGGAAAATGCCGCTGGCCTATTCATCCCGCTGTTTTACTGCCCGCCATTACAATCTGAATAAAGACAGCTGCGAATTCCGCTGCTTGGATTACGATCACGGCATGACCATGAATACCCGTGAAGGCCAGCCTTTTTTAACCATTAATGGGATTCAGACCATGTCTTACTGCTGCCAGAACCTATTGCCGCACCATCAAGACATGGCGGCCATCGGTATAGACATACTGCGTTTGTCGCCGCAAATAACCGGTATGGCAGAGATTGTTCAAATTCATCGTGACGTTACAGACGGCATATTGTCTTTAAACGAGGCTCTGCCCGAATTGAAACGTTTATCAACCGGAACTTTGGTCGATGGATATTGGTTTGGCCAGCCGGGAATTGAAGCCGTGAAGGAGAAATATTATGGTGCTGCCTGAAATCATCTTGCCGCAATGGCTGGGAAAATTGGTAGGCAAGTTACCCGCCAAGCCGCCCCGCGTTATATTGGTCACCGCCTTAAACGCCATGCTGGCTAAAGAACTGCTGCCGGCCGATATGAGCCTTTTTGCCGGAAGAAAGTTTGAAATCGATGTATTGGATGCCGGTGTGAAAATCCGATTTGGTGCCAATGAAGAAAAATTTATTGCAGACGCTTTTGAGGGAGCGCCCGATTTACGTTTGGCCGCCAATGGTGTTGATTTTATGCGCATGATTATGCGTGAGGAAGACCCGGATACATTATTTTTCAAACGCAAATTACAAATTGAAGGCGATACGGAGCTGGGTCTGATAACCAAAAACCTGCTTGATAGTGTTGATTGGCCGCTTAGCCGTTGGTTTCTCAATCGTGATATGCCACAATAGAATCATCTTAACATGATGATTAGCAAACATCAGGCCGTGACCTTTGCAAAACTGCCTGAAAAGCCACTGCACAAAGAATCGACGTCATTCGCGCACAGGCGGGAATGACGGCTGTTTGGGTTTTTATTGGTGGTTTATGAGGTTTTGCAAAGGTCTCAGGTGTAGAAAATCCTAGCGTTGTTTACACTTTTGCTTTTTTGCTTGAAGACCCATTTTGGGATTTTCGAGTGTTGTCAAGAATGCCGAAAGGCACGGCAACGCCGCATGGTTCTTGATAATGCTCAACAATCCTAAAACAATCATTTAGGCAGAAAATAAAAGCTGTTTTGCATAAAAAGTGTAAACAACCCGACAATTTCCTACATCTCAGGCCGTCTGAAAATCATTTTTCAGACGGCCTACATCCATTCATCGACGCATTTTTTCACTTAATCAAACATTCAATCAGCCAACAGATAAAAGCGGCTATTTATCCGTCGCCACCACTTCCCCATCATCAAACATCAAAGTCCGCTCCGGCCAACACAGCGCCGCCAAGCGGAATTGCTGCGGCGGATATTTTTCGGGAAACTTGCGCACGCGCCAACTGGCGCCGATAGAGAAATCCACGCAAAACACGTTGTTTTTCGCGCCGTGCCATGCCGTCGGTTGCGTAGGTAGAAGATTACGTTCGGCGGCAACGGTGTTCGGATCCGGCTGCCAAGTGCGCCAATAATGGCCGATGACCACCGGCACGTCTTCCCGATAATCTTCCCACCACGGGCAGCGGCCGGTACCGCGCCAACGCCCTCCGGCATAAAACAATTCCGACACCAATTTTTCCACGCCGCTGGTCAAGGCACGCAAAGGGTGCGCTTTACCACGGGCAAAATCATATTGTGCAGTAGCCGGCATCGGCGGTGGCGCCTGGTCGGGATTTTCCGCCAATTCCGCATAATGCTGCTGTTCGTAGCGGTAATCTTCATACCATGAGGCCGTCTGAAGCTGCTGTTTCAATTCTTGGTCAAAACGGTGGTATTGCGTGACCAAATCTTCGCCACGCGCCTGTGCGTCGTCCAAACGTGGGAACATTTCCGGCAACCACGCAGCATGAATGATGCGGATATCGGCGCGTTCGCAAATAATCGGTTGCTCGGCCAGCCATGCGGTGAACTCGTTTTTTTCCGCTTCATCGGCACGCCGCCACGGCGCATAGTTGACTCCGTCTTTTTCCGCGCGTGAATCAAAAAGCCAGCCTGAACCGTCTTTGCGATCATCCACCAAAAGATTCAATTCGTGATTACCGAGCGCCACATAGGCCAGGCCTTGCTCTTGCGCGCGTTTTACCCATTTCAACACCGCCGGGCTGTCCGGCCCGCGGTCACACAAATCGCCGACAAACACCAGCCTGCGCCCACCGGGATGGCGGCCTTCTGAATCGTAGCCTAAATGGCGCAACAGGTTTTGCAGTGCGGTAAATTCACCGTGCACATCGCCGACAATATCCAGCGGCGTATCGGGTAAGGTTTGGCGGTATCGGTAGGTCATAGGCAATCATTTTATCAATAGTGTAACGATTGTAGCGCAGTTTGATGTCTGAATGATAAAAGGCCGTCTGAAACTGAAACATTCAGACGGCCTGTTCAAACTATTGCGGCAATTTCAAAAAATGCTCGCGGTAATAACGCATTTCTTCAATGCTTTCCAAAATATCATCCAAAGCCTGGTGCGAACCGTGTTTTACCACGCCTTTGGCCATAGTCGGATGCCAACGTTTGGCCAGCTCTTTCAAAGTAGACACATCAAGATTGCGGTAATGGAAATATGCTTCCAAGCGCGGCATGTATTTCACCATAAAACGGCGGTCTTGATGAATGGTGTTGCCGCACATCGGCGTGGCTTTTTCCGGAATCCATTCGGCCATAAAATCGAGTAATTTCTGCTCAACTTCCGCTTCGGTGTAGCTTGACTCGCGCACCCGTTGGATCAAACCTGTGCGGCCGTGTGTCGCCGTGTTCCATTCGTCCATCGCGTTCAACACCTCATCGCTTTGATGAATGGCATACACTTCCGACTGCGCCAACACATTCAAATCTTGGTCGGTGATAATCATCGCCACTTCGATGATTTTGTCGGTTTCGGGATAGAGGCCGGTCATTTCCATGTCGAGCCAACAGAGATTGTTTGCGTTTTGAGTCATTTCAGACGGCCTTTTGTATTGAATTGCCGTTATTATAAGTGATTTCATCATACCATTGAAGAAAGGCCGTCTGAAATCATACATACTTTCAGACGGCTTTTTACCTGCCTACCATCAGAACAAACCGTGAATCACGCCATTTTCATCGACATCGATTTTCTCGGCAGCCGGTACTTTCGGCAAGCCCGGCATTTTCATCATGTTCCCGCACAGGGCAACGATGAAGCCTGCACCGGCGGAAACAGTGATGCCGCGCACGCTGATAGTGAAGCCTTCGGGTTTGCCCAATAATTTGGCGTTGTCGCTCAATGAATATTGGGTTTTTGCCATGCAGATTGGTAATTTGCCCAAGCCGAGTTTTTCCAGTGAGGCGATTTCGGCGTTGGCTTCGCCGCTGAATTCAACATCGGCTGCGCCGTAGATTTTTTGCGCGATGGTGCGGATTTTGTCTTTAATCGGCAGGTCGGTTGCGTAGGCGAATTGGAAGTTGTTCGGCTGGGTTTCAATGGCGTTGACCACTTTTTGCGCCAAATCCGCGCCACCTTCGCCGCCTTTCGCCCACACTTCGGCCAACGACACTTCCACGCCCTGTTTGGCGCATTCGTCTTGAATCAGTTTTAATTCGGCATCGGTATCGGACACAAAACGGTTGATCGCCACCACCACCGGCAGGCCGAATACGTTTTTCAAGTTGCTGATGTGTTTCAATAAGTTTGGCAAGCCTTTGGCCAATGCGTCTAAGTTTTCTTCGCCCAAGTTGACGCGTTCCACACCGCCGTTGTATTTCAACGCGCGCACGGTGGCGACCACCACGGCGGCATCAGGTTGCAATTCGGCCAAGCGGCATTTGATGTCGCAGAATTTTTCCGCGCCCAAATCGGCACCGAAACCTGCTTCGGTCACGGCATAATCGCCCAAGTGTTTCGCCAAACGGGTCGCCAATACGGTGTTGCAGCCGTGGGCGATGTTGGCAAACGGGCCGCCGTGGACAAATGCAGGCGTGCCGGCGATGGTTTGTACCAAATTCGGTTTAATCGCATCTTTCAACAAGGCCGCCATCGCGCCGTGTGCCTTCAAATCTTTGGCGTAAACCGGGCTGCCGTCTTTGGTGTAGGCCACCAAAATATTGCCCAAGCGGTTTTTCAAATCGCTGATGTCTTTGGCCAGGCAGAACACGGCCATCACTTCGGAAGCAACGGTAATGTCGAAGCCGTCAGGGCGCATCACACCGTCAACGCTCTTGCCCAGACCATCGATAATGTTGCGCAGTTGGCGGTCGTTCATGTCAACCACACGGCGCCACAGCACGCGTTTCGGGTCGATGTTTAGCTCGTTGCCTTGATAAATATGGTTGTCCAACATGGCCGCCAGCAGATTGTTGGCCGCGCCGATGGCATGGAAATCGCCGGTAAAGTGCAGATTGATGTCTTCCATCGGCAACACTTGCGAATAACCGCCACCCGCCGCGCCGCCTTTCACGCCGAATACCGGGCCTAAAGACGGTTCACGCAACGCAATCACGGCCTGTTTGCCGATATAGTTCAACGCGTCGGCCAAACCGATGGTCACGGTTGTTTTACCCTCGCCGGCGGGAGTCGGGTTGATGGCGGTCACCAAAATCAGACGGCCTTGTTTTTCCGGCAACGCAAATGCTTCATCAGGATTGATCTTGGCTTTGTAATGGCCGTATGGCTCCAGCTTTTCATGGGTGATGCCAAGTTTGGCTGCAATGTCGGCAATCGGCTGCATGGCCGCGGCTTGGGCAATTTCGGCATCGGTTTTGAAACTCATGTGTTCTCCTCACAAATAGATGGAATTGGGTGTATCATGCCATTATAACGTTTTTGAGAATGAACCGCATTTTTTCAAATCAAGAAACTTTTTTTGTTTTCAGACGGCCTGAAACTGCTCATCAGGCCGTTTGAAATATCTGTTTGTTTTTATTTTAAAAAAGGGATTTTTATATGGGTGCTACTTGGTTTTATTGGGCACTGGCTTCGGCATTTTTCGCCGCACTGACCGCTATTTTTGCCAAAGCCGGTTTGCAAGGGATTGATTCGGATTTTGCCACCTTTATCCGCACGCTGGTTATCATCGCCGCGCTGGCCTTGTTTCTCACCTACACCGGCAAATGGCAAGGTGTGGAAAGCTTTACCGGGCGCAACTGGACATTCCTGATTTTCTCCGGCCTCGCCACCGGCGCATCGTGGCTGGCCTATTTCAAAGCCCTGCAAATGGGCAATGCTTCGCAAGTCGCGCCAGTGGATAAATTCAGCTTGGTATTGGTCGCGCTGATGGCGGTGGTGTTTTTGGACGAACGTCCAAGCACGCAGGAATGGGTGGGCTTGGGCTTGGTCACTGCCGGTGTGCTGACTTTGGCGATTAAGCGTTGATATTTTTAATCATTAAGGATTGATTTAGAATTTTCTACATCGTGAAACTTGGTTGATGTCCAATATGATTTTCAGACGGCCTCGTTAAGTTTAAGCACCGTTTAAAGAATTTCACTTAACAATTTATTCATCTCATAATTATTCATCTCATAAAAAAATGCCCGACATAAATCGGGCATTTTGCATACTGCTTTTAAAATGTGTAATTCATACCGATACGGTATTCGCGCCCTGTGCCTGGCAAATCGCTGCGCTGGGCGTGCGGAACGTAGTTTTTATTGGTAATGTTGTTTACGGCAAAATTCACGTTCATTTTGTCGTTGTCCAACGGTTTCCAGTTGGCAGTAATATCGGTTACGCCATAAGAAGCTTTACCTTTATCCGCTGCTTTAACCGTATTATTGCTTAGGAAGAAATTATCTTTGGCTTTGACTTTCTCAACCTGACGTCGGTGTACGGCCACTTCCAAATTCGGTTTGTTAAAACGGTAACCCAATGATGCCGTCCAAGTACGGCCGATTGCAGCGGCATATTCGCCGTTTGCGCTCAAGCCTTCGCCATAGAAACGCGGCTTGGCATGTGCTACACCCAAACGCGCGGTCAAACCTTCGTAGCGGTAAGATGCGCCCAACTCATAGCCTTTGTTTTTCACGCGGCCTGCATTAACAATTTCTGAAAAGCATTGGAGATTGGCACCGGTACACAAATGGTTGTTGCGGCCGGTAGTCGTACCCAAAGCATCTTTGATATTTTGCCAGAAGTAACTGCCTTCCAAGCCGAAGGTACTGTCGTTGTAGTTGAAACCGATTTCGGTATTGCGTGCTTGCTCGGCTTTGGTACCGTCTGCAATCGATACCACGCCGCGCGTACCGTGCGACAACAACGCATCATGCATACGCGGACTGCGGGTCGCGTAGTTGTGGCTGGCACTGAAACTCAGGTTCGGCATGGCCTGCCAAATCACGCCCACACTCGGATTGACTGCGCCGTCGCTGATTTTCTTGCCATCCATGGCTTTAAAGTTGAAATAATCATAGCGCAGACCCGCAGTCAGGGTAACGTCTTTGATATCGGCAATGGCTTCGCCGTACATACCGATATCCTGTTTCTCCTGGTTCCGTACGCCCGAGAGGAAAACCCGATTCGGCTTCACTTCCTGATTGCGGAAATTCACACCGTATTTCAATATTACCTTATCATGCACACGAGAGTCAAAATTGACGTTTGCGCCGATAGTATCGAGTTTGGTTTTGGTCGCACCAGTATTTTGTCGGCCACCCGCATAACCATTACCACTGTCATCAGCAGACCAACGGCCTTGTTCCAAACGGTAAATATTTGCGTTGGCAGATTGGGCAAAACCTAAGTTTTTACCTGTCCATTCCAAGTTGGTATGGTTAACTGTCATTTTACGCATAGCCGGTGCTTGACGATCTAAAGACAAACGACCGCCTACTGAAAATTCTTCACGAACCAATCGCTCGCCTTTATGCTGTTCGTAACGGTGATTTAAAGCAACACGGTGGTCTTCATTGATGTTCAGGCCGATTTTGCCCAAGTATCCTGTTTTGTCCAATTTGCTGTAAGGCACACGGTCTGAACCATTGTAACCGTTGGTATAACCTTTGCCACCTTTGTATTCATCTTCATTGACGCGGTTGCCGGCAATCAGGTAATCGAACACCCCCCCCGCCTTGCCGAATACGGCCGCACCGTAATTATGACCGTCGTTGCTGTTGTAGCCTGCATTCAGACGTGCGCCGAAATTCGGATTACTGCTGTTTTTCAGCAAGTCTTCCGCATCTAAAGTTTTGGCAACCACCGCACCGTTGGTTTGTCCGATACCAGCCGATGCGCTGCCCGCCCCTTTTTGCACGGAGACAATTTTTACCAAAGCAGGGTCGAGCATATGGCGGCCTTGGTGGTAGAGGAACTGACTGTCGGCGTAGCCGTTGTCCACTTTCACGTCCACCGAGTTCTGCCCCATGCCGCGGATATAGAGATATTGGGAAGTACCGTTACCTGCGCCGATACTGATTGCAGGTTCATCCTTAAACAGACCGCGTAAATCAGTCTCAACACTTTCGTCTTTTTTCTTGGTGGTCACAACATTGGTTTTAACCTTCATGCCCTGACGGTCGCCTTTAACCACAACCGTATCCAAATCAACTGCATTCTGCACTTCGGTTTCAGCCGACACAGGCAACACCACCAATGCACACATCACCGCCGAAGCCAATGGTAACTTCCTAAAATCTTTCATTAATTATCTCCTTGACTAAATTCATTCTGCCAACAGGAAAGAATCTTAGCACTATTTTACCGAAATTTCCAGAAGATAATAATGATTACTAATACTTATATTTAAATTAACACCCATTAATTGATATTAGAATAATCCAACAACATCACCATCCTTAATCTAAAGAAAGTATTCACCTTCTCTACGCAAGAATTAAATAACGATTAAGATAATGATTTTTATAAACTTACTTAAAATTAAATTATCACAAAATATCCCACATCGTTAAAATTCACCGGATACGCCACAAACAATATAATATCAAATTATTGTCGTATAAAAACCACATTATCCTTGCTCAAACCGACAAAACACTTATATAAATTTATTCAAAAATTCAAATGTTTAAAGGCCGTCTGAAAACAAAATTGTTTTCAGACGGCCTTTTTTTCATGATTCGAACCTTAATTACTGGTTTCAACCGAATCGTTGGTAAAGCGTTTCAAACCGCCGCCCAATACTTTGTACAAATCCGCCAGATTTTCCAAGCGGGTCAGCTGGGTGGCCAATACTTGCGTATCGGCACCATAGCTGCTGCGCTCGGCATCAAGCAAATCTAAGGCGCTGGATACACCGTGTTTGTAGCGCAGGTTGACTAGGCGCAGGTAGTCGCCATATGAGCGGCTTTGCTTGATTAACGCGGTGTAGCGTTGGTCAAGCTGTTGGCGCGTCACCAAGGCGTTGGATACGTCTTGGAAGGCGGATTGCACAGCATTTTCATACGCGGCCACTTGGGCTTGTTGGCGTAATTTGGCTACGTCGAGATTGGCTTTGTTGGTGCCCCAGTTGAAAATCGGAATACTGATTGACGGGCCGAATGACCACATCCGGTTAGGACCTTTAAACAAGCCGTCCAATTCGGTAGAGCCGGTGCCTAACGAACCGGTCAGGCTGATGCGCGGGTAAAACGCTGCACGCGCCGCGCCGATGTTGGCGTTGGCTTGTTTCAGCGCAAATTCCGCTGCACGCACGTCAGGGCGGTTCAGCAATACTTCTGAGCTCAAACCGGCCGGCAGACGGTCAATTTTAAACTGACGGTTCAATGGCAAGCCTTTCGGCAAGTCTTCCGGCAAAGGCTGGTTAATCAATAAAGCCAAAGCGTTGCGTGCTTGTTCGCGCGCTTGTACGGCAGAAGCGTAGTCGGCTTTGGCCGATTCAATCAAGGCTTCTTGTTGGCGCAAGTCTACGGCGGAAATCACACCGGCCCGGTGGCGTAATTTCGACAAATCGTAAGTCACTTCTCGCGTTTTCAACACGCGTTGCGCCAAAGCCATGGATTCTTCGGCGTAGCGTTCGTTGAAATAGGCTTTGGCAATGCTGGAAACCAAAGTCAAATGCGTGGCATCGCGGGTGGCGGCGCTGTTGAAATAACCTTGCAAAGCGGCTTCGCTGGTGCTGCGCACACGGCCGAACAAATCGATTTCGTAAGAAGCCACGCCCAAGCCCACGGTATAGGCTTCACGGACGTATGACGAACCGGTACCGCTCATATCGCGCGCAGTACGTGAACGGGTTGCGCTGCCGCTGCCGTCAATGCTCGGCAACAAATCATTACGCGCAATCATGTATTGTTTGCGGTAGATTTCCGCATTCAAAACAGCTTGACGCAAGTCGGTGTTGCGCTCCAATGCAATTTCGATTAATCGGTGCAGGCGCGGGTCGGCGAAATAATCCTGCCAACCCAGTGAAGCGGCCTGAATACCCGGTTCGGCCGTATCGTATTTGAAGGTGTCGGCAACGGCCACAGACGGCTGCTCGTATTTGGGCATCAGCGAACACGCTGATAACAGCACCGCAGCAGCCACTGCGCTCAACACAGGTTTGATGGTTGTATTTTTCATAATAAATCCTTAAGGCCGTCTGAAAAACAAAGTCTTTTTCGGACGGCCTGTTAGCTTCGATTAGTGCTTATCAGTGTCAGATGGTGTGATTTTCTCAACTGCCACACCTGCTTCAGCAGCGTGTTGAACGGCAATTTCATGCTCGTGTGCGGTTTCTTTGAAGAATTTACGCACCACCACATAAAACAGCGGCACCAAGAATACCGACAGAATCGTACCGATCAACATACCCCAGAATACCGTCGTACCGATGGCACGTTGGCTGGCCGAGCTGGCGCCGCTGGCAATATACAGCGGAACCACACCCAGAATAAACGCAAACGAGGTCATCAAAATCGGACGGAAACGCAGGCGGGCAGCTTCCAATGCCGCGTCCAACGCGCTCTTGCCTTGAGCCTGCAAATCTTTGGCAAACTCAATAATCAAAATCGCATTTTTCGCACTCAAACCCATCACGGTTACGAAACCGACTTGGAAGTAAATGTCGTTCAGATAAGCCGGCGGCGCACCGAACAAGCCCTCAAACATATTACGGCCTGTCGCCCCCACTGCCGCACCGACCAAGCCCAAAGGCATCACCAAAATCACGGCCAACGGAATCGACCAGCTTTCATACAGTGCTGCCAACACCAAGAATACCGCTGCAATCGAGAATGCATACAGAATCATGGTTTGCGAGCCGCCTTTGGCTTCCTCGCGGGACTGACCGCCCCACTCTAAGCTGTAGCCGCCTTCCATTTCGTCCACCATCTGCTGCACGGCAGCCATGGCTTCACCCGAAGAATAGCCGGTAGCCGGTGTGCCGGTCACTTCCATGGCCGGATAGCCGTTAAAGCGCACGCTTTGTTCCATACCGTTTTGCCAAGAAACCGTGGCAATACTGGAAAGCGGAACCGCCACACCGGAATTGTTCACTACGGTCATGTTCAGAATATCGGCAGGTTGCATACGGGCAGGGGCATCAGCCTGAACCATCACACGTTGCAGACGGCCTTTATTCGGGAAATCGTTGACATAAGACGAACCCAAAGCATTAGACAACAGGCTTTGAATGCTGGCAAAGCTGATACCTTGCGCTGCCGCTGCTTGGCGGTTGATGTCGATTTTCAGCTGCGGCGCATCTTCCAAACCATTCGAACGGACGGTGCTGGCATCAAAAATCGGGCTTTGACGCATTTTTTGCAGCAATTCATTACGCTTGGCCAACAATGCTTCGTGGCCCGAGCTGTTGCGGTCTTGCAGGTAAATGGTCAGGCCCGAGCCGGTACCCAACTCCATAATGGCCGGCGGCACAATCGCCAAACCAAAACCGTCTTTAATCGTACCCATCATTGCACCGGTCATTTTGCCGGCCACAGCCGCCGCGCCACTACCCGGCTCGGTACGTTCCGCCCAATCCTTCAGAATAATGAAGCCCATCGCCATGTTTTGGCCCGAACCCGAGAAACTGAAACCCGATACAGCAATCACATCACGCACTTCAGGCATGGATTTGGCCAGTTGGTTCACATACGCCAACGTGGCATCGGTACGCTCTTTAGTCGCACCGGCAGGTAATTGCACGTTCAACATAATCGTGCCCTGGTCTTCAGACGGCAGGAACGAAGTCGGCAGACGCGCAAAGAAGAACACACCCACTGCAGCCAGCAAGACATAAATCACCATCATGCGGCCTGCTTTATTCAATACCTTACCCACCACACCGGTATAACGGTGCGTACCGGCATCAAACTTGCGGTTAAACCACCCGAAGAAGCCTTTTTTCTCTTCGTGATGGCCTTTCGGAATCGGTTTCAGCATGGTGGCACACAAGGCCGGTGTCAGCGTCAGCGCCAAGAAAGCCGAGAATGCAATTGCCGCCGCCATGGTAATGGCAAATTGACGGTAAATATTACCGGTCGCACCGCTGAACATCGCCAACGGAACAAATACCGAAATCAATACCGCAGTAATACCGATTACCGCACCGGTAATCTGACCCATTGCTTTTTTGGTAGCCTGTTTCGGCGGCAAGCCTTCCGTCGCCATAATACGCTCGACGTTTTCCACCACCACAATCGCATCATCGACCACAATACCGATGACCAATACCATCGCAAACATGGTCAATACGTTAATCGACATGCCCATGTAGGAAATAAAGGCAAACGCACCCAACAACGAAATCGGCACCACAATGGTCGGAATCAGCGTATAGCGGATGTTTTGCAGGAACAAATACATCACCAAAAACACCAGCACAATCGCTTCAAGCAAGGTGTGAATCACTTTTTCAATCGATAATTCAACGAAAGTCGAAGTATCGTAAGGTGCTTTCCAGCTCATGCCTTCCGGGAAGAAGCGTTGCAGTGTCTCCATGCGCGCCTTCACCGCTGTCGCCGTAGCCATCGCGTTACCGCTATTGGACAGCATTACCGCCATACCGGTGGTTGGTTGGCCGTTCAGGCGTGCAGAGGTCGAATAATCCTGCATACCCAAAGTTACTTTGGCCACGTCTTTCAGATACACGTTGGCACCGCTGGTATCCGAACGCAAAATAATATTGCCGAACTCTTCAGCCGTACTCAATTGCCCTTGTGCGGTTATGGTTGCGGCCATGGTTTGGCCTTGTGCAGCAGGCAGTGCGCCAATCGAACCGGCAGAAATTTGAATATTCTGCGCTTGCAATGCGCTGGAAATATCGGCAAACGATAAGTTATAGTTTTGCAGCCTGCCCGGATCCACCCAGATACGCATCGCACGTTGCGCGCCGAACAAACGCACTTGGCCGACACCGTCGATACGTTGCAACTCAGGCACGATGTTGCGCTGCGCATAGTCGTTCATCTCTTCGACAGACTGTACTTCAGACGACAGCATCACCACCATCAGGAAGTTGGATTGCGCTTTCGATACCGTTACACCGTATTGCTGCACGGTCGAAGGCAGCATTGACAACACTTCCGACAATTTGTTCTGCACATCAACTTGCGCCAAATCCTCGTCGGTTTCCGGCGTAAAGGTCAAACTCACCGAACCCGTACCACTCGAGTCGGCGGAAGTCGTCATGTAATCCAGCCCTTCGACGCCATACATATTACGTTCAATCACGGCCAATACGCTGTCTTCCATTACCTGTGCCGAGGCACCCGGATAGGTAGCGGTCATGGTAATGGTCGGCGCGGCCACGGAAGGATATTGCGAAATCGGCAGGTTTTGAATGCCGAGAATACCCGCTGCGATGATAAAAATCGCAATCACCCATGCAAAAATGGGGCGGTCAATAAAAAACTTAGACATTTAGTGCATCCTTACTTCTTAGCTTCGGAAGCAGCAGCGGTTTCTTGCGGTTGCGCTGCCGGTGCTGGTGCAGAAGCGGCTTGCGGCTCTGAAGTCCCAGCTTGTGAAGCCTGCTGCGCTTGACCGGCTTCGGCAGGCGGCGTCCATTCTTTCGGCGTTACTTTTTTCGCACCGGTCATACCGGCAATCATGGTACCGTCGACAATCACTTTGTCGCCTTCTTTCAAGCCTTCGGTAATGATCCAATATGCACCCTGCTGTTGCGCTACAGTCACCACGCGCGGCTCCATACCGCCTTGGGCATTCACAATCATTACAGTGTCTTTATCGCCACGGGTCACCGCTTGTTGCGGCACCACAAAGGCATTGGCCACATCAGCCTGATTCATCAACACGCGCACATACAGACCCGGCAGCAAAATATTGTCTTCATTCGGAATCGCCGCACGCAAAGTCACTTGGCCGGTAGACTCATTCACAGTCGGATCGGCAAACAACAAACGGCCGGTTTGGTTGTACATGGTACCGTTTTCAAATTTAATGCCAACTTGGATGCCGCCGTTGACAGTTTGTAATTTACCTTCGGCAATATCTTGACGCAGCTTCATGATATCGGTGGCCGATTGGGTCACATTCACATACATCGGGTTAGTTTGCTGAATCGTGGCCAATACAGTGGTATCGCCTGCACTCACCAACGTACCCTCGGAAACATTAGACTGGCCGATAAAACCTGAAATCGGTGCGGTAATGCGGCTGCGGCGAACATTAATACCGGCTGATTTAATCGATGCTTGTGCCGCTTTCACGTTGGCTTCGGCCGAACGCTTGGCCGTAACAGCCGCATCATACTCTTGGCGGCTGATGGCATCCGCTTCAACCAACGGTTTGTAACGTGCCAAATCGGCATTGGCTTTGGCCAACGCTGCTTGAGCAGTGGCCAATTGCGCGCGTGCGCTTTCCAAGTTGGCTTCGTAAGTGGCGCTGTCGATTTGATACAACGGTTGGCCGGCGCGTACATAGCTGCCCTCTTGGAACAAACGTTTCTCAATAATACCGCCCACTTGCGCGCGTACTTGCGCGGTGCGGAGGGATTCTAAGCGGCCCGGCAATTCCGTGGTCAGGGAAACTGTTTGCGGGTACACCGTCACCACACCCACTTCAGGCGCACGGGCTTCTTGTTGGGCTTGGGCATTTTGACCGGCTTGTTTTTGCGCATCACCGCCTTTTCCGCAGGCCGACAAAGCCAAGGCGGTTGCAGCGGCAATTGCTGCCACACGCAGCATTTGAGAAGCATGAAGATTCATTACTTTTCCTATCGTCTTGATTGTTCCTGTAAATTTATTACACACAACCTATAAACACTAACTGCCTGCTTACACGTTTGAACCGGTAAGGCAGGCAAGAGAACATCAATTTTTTAACTAAAACATTGATTATATAAGCTGTGTTACGGGCGTCATTATACATACATTATTGCATGTTATGAAATTATTTTTTATAATACACGGAATTTTTTACATAAAGATTTGAACACAAAATGAGAAAAACCAAAATCGAGGCCTTGAAGACCAAAGAATATTTAATGTTGGCCGCTTTGGAGACGTTTTACAAAAAAGGGGTGGCCCGCACTTCACTCAACGAAATCGCCCAAACCGCCGGTGTGACCCGTGGTGCTTTATATTGGCATTTTAAAAACAAAGAAGATTTGTTCGACGGCTTATTCCAACGCATTTCAGACGACATTGAAAATTGTTTGGTACAGGATTTGGAAAGCACCAACAAAGACAGCTGGCTCAATTTCCGCCTGTCCTTGATGAAATTTTTCGAGCGTTTGGAAAACAACAGCCTGCATAATAAGTTTTACAATATTCTGTTTCTCAAATGCGAACACACCGAGCAAAACGAAGCCATCATTTCGCTGGTGGCCAAATACCAAACCTTATGGAACCACAAGCTCAATATGGTTTTGGCCGAATGCGTTGAGCAGCACGCTTTAGATGAAAATCTGGATATCGAATTTGCTACGGTGTTCGTCAAATGCAGCATCGACGGCCTGATTCAGCAATGGCTGTCCGCGCCGCATAATTTCGAGCTGCACCTTGTCGCCCCGCGCATGCTTGATATCCTTTTAGATAACTTGCAAAACCATCCTTCACTGCGCAAGAAAACAGTTTGATTTTTCCTTTACGCTTCACAACAAAACTCCGTTGAAACACATCAAAGGCCGTCTGAAAGTTTCAGACGGCCTCTTCTTATCTACTATCTATTTTCACACGCATCCTGCCATATTGTTTTTACCGTATCGCACCAATCGCGGGCAAAGGTTTCCGCCTCATACAGCGGACTTGCCAACACCTGCGCACGCAAGTTTTGGCGCAAGGTATCGAGTTCGGCCCAACGCGCCGAATCCGCCCAGTAAAACGCTTTCATCAAATACTCATCAAGGCGCGAACACACCCAATCCGGCAAACCCGCCGCCGACAAAAGCTGCTGCCCTTGGCGCGACAACATCCCTTCCAAAGCCAAGGTTAACGTCGGCACACCCATCCACAGTGCATCCACCGTGGTCGTGCCGCCCGGAAACGGAAAACTGTCCAACACCATATCCACTTCATGATGCGCGGCCAAATAATCTTCGTAGCCACTCATGCCGTGAAAATGCAATACGCCGTCTGAAAAACCCAAATCAAGTAATTTTTGCTTGAACGCAACTTGCTCATCACTGCCTTCGGTTAAGCGTGCCGTCTGAAAACGCCAATGCGCGCTTGGGTATTTTTTCGCCAACACCGCCCATGTTTTCAACACGTTATCATTCAGCTTGGTCAGATTTTGGAAGCAGCCAAACGTGATGTAGCCGTTGCTCAGGGCGGGCAATTCGTTCACCGCAATATCCAATTCGGGCACGCGCATATTCAAACGCGTGTGCGGCAGGCGGTACACTTTTTCGCGGTAGAGCTTTTCTTCGCCTTCCGGCACACAATACCCATCGGCAATCAGTGCCTGCATGGTCGGCAAGCCCGTGGTGGCGAAATAGCCCAACCAAGCGGCCTGCACCGGCGCGGCTTGCGCAGCAAACACGCCCATGCGGTGGCCGGCGGTGTGGCCGTTTAAATCAATCAAAATATCAATGCCGTCTGAAGCGATTTGTGCCATCACCTGCTCATCCGACCAATCGTCAATCTTGTGCCAAGCCTGAAAAGCCGGACGGATGGTTTCGCTCAAAGCGTCAAAAACCGGCGAATTGGCATAGGCCGTCCAATCAAACTGCTTGGCCGCTTCAGAACACAACAACCCCTGCGCAAACATGCCCACCGGATGATGGCGCAAATCCGACGACACCAGCCCGATGTGCAGCCTGTCTTTCGGCCGAATTTCATACACGCGCACATTGTCCGCCTGCGCCGCATACAAATCGCCCAAGCGGAAACCCTCCGCCGCACCCTGTTCGGCCTGCCCCAAAATATACAGGCGGTTCAAGGCCAAATCGCTTTGTGCCTCAATGCTGTCCGGCCGCAACGCCACCGCCCGCGCCAAAGCTTCGCACGCTTCTTCATATTTCTGCTGAAAATGGCGCATTTTCGCCAAACCGTACCAAGCATCGTAATTCTGCCCGTCCAGCGCCAAGGCTTTCAGGTAACTTGCCTCCGCCGGCGCATAACGTTTCAGACGGCGTCTCGCCCACGCATTGCTCAACCAAATATCCGCACGCTCCGGCTGCTGCGCCAACAAGGCCGTCTGAAACGTATCGGCCTCGGCAAAATTCTGCGCATTAAACGCCAACATCGCCGCATATTCCAAACCATTCGCATCATTCGGTTTCAACGCCAAAAGCGCCTTCGCCGCCTGCAAACCCTCCGCATTGCGTCCCGCATCATTGAGCGCCAACATCAAATTCCAATGCGCCTCGGCATGATCCGGCTTCAATTTCAAGGCCTTGCGCAAGTATTGCTCCGCCAAATCCCATTTTTTCAGACGGCGGCAGGCATTGCCCAAATTATTTAACACCGAATGGCTTTTCTTCGCTTCCGGAATCTTCTGCCACATCGCCACCGCTTCTTCTTCGCGGTTGGACTGCGCCAAAATCACCCCCGCCATATTCAACACGGCATCCTGCTGCGGATAAAACTTCAACAACCCCCGAGCCTTCTCCAAGGCCGCCTGAAAATCCTGCCGCTGATACGCCGCCAAAACTTCATTAAACCCCGCCTTCAAATCCGGCTTGGCTGATTGTTTGATTGATTTGTTTTTCATGTCGCCCCGTTGTGATGAATATGCCGAAGCATTATTTTAAAGGAAAAGGCCGCCTGAAAACTATTTTTTCAGACGGCCTTTTTATTACTCATTCAAATCAACGCGTTACCGGTTTATACTTAATCCGTTTCGGTTTCGCGCCTTCTTCGCCCAAGCGGCGTTTTTTGTCGGCTTCATACTCTTGGTAGTTGCCGTCGAAGAACACCCATTTACTGTCACCTTCGGCGGCGAGAATGTGGGTGGCGATGCGGTCGAGGAACCAGCGGTCGTGCGAAATCACCATTACGCTGCCGGCAAATTCGAGCAAAGCGTCTTCGAGGGCGCGCAGGGTTTCGATATCGAGGTCGTTTGACGGTTCGTCCAGCAGCAAGACGTTGCCGCCGCTCAACAGGGTTTTGGCCAAGTGCAGGCGGCCGCGTTCGCCGCCGGAGAGGTTGCCGGCGATTTTGCTTTGGTCGCTGCCTTTGAAATTGAAGCGGCCAAGGTAGGCGCGCGCAGGGATTTCAAATTGGCCCACTTGCAGAATATCGCGCCCTTCGGCGATGTTGTCGAACACGGTTTTGTCGTTTTGCAAACCGTCGCGGCTTTGGTCGATCAGGCTCATTTTCACGGTTTGGCCGATTTTCACTTCGCCACTGTCGGGTTGCTCTTTGCCGGCAATCATTTTAAACAAAGTGGATTTACCCGCGCCGTTGGGGCCGATAATGCCGACAATCGCGCCTGCCGGCACTTTGAAGCTCAAATCATCAATCAGCACTTTGTCGCCGAAGGATTTGGAAACGTTCAAGAATTCAATTACTTCGTTGCCCAAACGCTCGGCCACGGGGATAAAGATTTCCTGCGTTTCGTTGCGTTTTTGATATTCGTAATTGCTCATTTCTTCAAAGCGCGCCAGACGTGCTTTGGATTTGGCTTGACGGCCCTTGGCATTTTGGCGCACCCATTCCAATTCCTGCTTCATGGCTTTGATGCGGGCGGCTTCGGTTTTCGCTTCATTGGCCAAACGCTGCTCTTTCTGCTCCAGCCACGAAGAGTAATTACCTTTCCACGGAATACCGTGGCCGCGGTCAAGCTCCAAAATCCATTCGGCAGCGTTGTCAAGGAAATAGCGGTCGTGCGTTACGGCGACCACGGTGCCGGGGAAGCGCACCAAAAACTGCTCCAACCATTCCACCGATTCCGCGTCCAAGTGGTTGGTCGGCTCGTCTAATAACAACATATCGGGCTTAGACAACAACAGTTTGCATAATGCCACGCGGCGTTTTTCACCGCCCGATAACACGCCGATTTTGGTATCCCAATCAGGCAGACGCAACGCATCGGCAGCAATTTCCAATTCATGCTCTGCACCGCCACCGCTAGACGAACCTGCCGCAATAATGGCTTCCAAACGACCTTGTTCTTCCGCCAAGGCATCAAAATCAGCATCGGGGTCGGCATAGGCGGCATACACTTCTTCCAAACGTTTCTGCGCTGCCACTACTTCGCCCAAACCGCTTTCCACTTCTTCGCGTACGGTTTTTTCAGGGTCTAACTCAGGCTCTTGCGGCAGATAGCCGATTTTGATGCCGCTCATCGGCACGGCTTCGCCTTCGAATTCTTTGTCCACACCCGCCATAATCCGCAACACGGTGGATTTGCCCGCGCCGTTCAAACCCAACAAGCCGATTTTGGCGCCGGGGAAAAACGACAAGGAAATATCTTTGATAATGGTTTTCTGCGGCGGCACCACTTTGCTCACGCGCAGCATGGAATAAACGTATTGGCTCATAAATGTTCTCGCTTAATGGTTACTTTTTTCAGACGGCCTTGATGTAAAGACAGGCCGTCTGAAACAGAAATTTCAGACTTCCTGATTCTAACCGAAAATCGGCTTTTCGTAAGGTTTTAAACGCAATCAGGCCGTCTGAAAAGCTGTTTAGTTTAAAATGACTCTTTGATTTTTATGAATACTTTTCAAGCAAAGCCCTGCTTTCGGGCGGATTTTGAATAATGTTGAAATTATGTTATGGTAAAAGTAGTTGAGAATTTTTACCAAAATCAAAACTGATTACCGTGAAGGAGTTGACCATGCAAATGCTTACCGCTTACATCAACGGCGCCCACGCCGCACCGAATCCGAATGCCGACACCTTCGACAACATCAATCCGGCCAACGGTGAAATCCTTGCCCGCGTGCAGGAGAGCGATGATGCTGAAATCGAACGCGCGGTTCAGACGGCCATCGGAGGCCAGAAAGTTTGGGCGGCAATGACGGCGGTGGAGCGCAGCCGCATTCTGCTCAAAGCGGTGGAGATTTTGCGTGCACGCAATGACGAGCTTGCACGTATCGAAACGCTGGACACCGGCAAGCCTTTGTCGGAAACGCTGTATGTCGATGTGGTAACAGGCGCCGATGTGATTGAATATTATGCCGGTTTGGCGCAGGCCATTGAAGGCCGCCAGATTCCGTTGCGCGAGAATGCGTTTGCCTACACGCGCCAAGAGCCTTTGGGTGTGGTCGGCGGTATCGGCGCGTGGAATTACCCGATTCAAATTGCGATGTGGAAAGCCGCCCCTGCTTTGGCAGCGGGGAATGCGATGGTGTTCAAACCGAGCGAAACCACGCCCACCGGCGCCATCAGGCTGGCGGAAATTTTCACCGAAGCGGGTTTGCCCGACGGTGTGTTTAACGTGGTGCAAGGCGGCGGACGTGTCGGCGCTGCCTTAAGCAGCCATCCGAACATTGCCAAAATTTCCTTTACCGGCGGCGTGCCGACCGGCAAAAAAGTGATGGCGCAAGCCGCCGAAAGCAGCCTGAAAGACGTAACCATGGAACTGGGCGGCAAATCGCCGCTGGTTATCTGCGACGATGCGGATTTGAATACCGCCGCCGACATTGCCATGATGGCGAATTTCTACAGTTCCGGCCAAGTCTGCACCAACGGCACGCGCGTGTTTGTGCCGAAAACCTTGAAAGCCGAGTTTGAACAAAAAATCATCGAGCGCGTGAATCGAATCCGTATCGGCGACCCGCTCGACGAAGCGACCAATTTCGGCCCTTTGGCCAGCTTTCCGCACATGGAAAAAGTATTGGGCTACATCGAACGCGGCAAACAGGAAGGCGCCACGCTGCTCACCGGCGGCGGTCGTCTGAAAAATGAAGGTTTAGCTAATGGTGCTTATGTTGCGCCGACCGTGTTCACCGATTGCTCCGACGACATGGCCATCTGCCGCGATGAAATTTTCGGCCCGGTGATGAGCATTTTGGTTTATGAAACCGAAGACGAAGCCGTCGAGCGCGCCAACCATACCGATTACGGCTTGGCCGCGGGCGTGGTGTCCAACGACATCAAACGTGCCCACCGCTTGATTGGCCGCCTGCAAGCCGGTATCTGCTGGATAAACGCATGGGGCGAATCACCGGCACAAATGCCGGCGGGCGGCTGCAAACAATCGGGCATCGGCCGCGAGAACGGCGTTCAAACCTTGATGCACTACACCCAAACCAAATCTGTCTTGGTGGATTTGGGCGGGTTTCAATCAGTGTTTTAAGGCCGTCTGAAAACCATTTTCATTCTTTAAAAAGGAAAACCACATGAGCCAACCAACCCAACAACGTCTTGACGAAATTCAAGCCCTCTACCGCGAATGGACGCAGCTTCTGCCCCGGCTTGAAGCTGCGCGCAAAGACTGGCGGCGCGGCGACGCGATTATGCGCGAGCTGTCGGCGTTTTATTTCGGCGGGGAATACCGCGATTGTCTGGAAGCCGAAGAACAGGGCTGGCAGCCCGATCTGACTACGCAGGGCGAATACAGCGTGTTGAGCGAAGACGCGCTGTGGGATGCCTACGGCGACCAGCAAACGCTGGCGTGGCAATGGATGCGCGACTGCATCGAAACACTGGATCGCGACCGGAACCACAGCGGTCAAAACAATCAAAGCGAGTAACGCGTTTCAGACGGCCTCAAGCGTATTTTCCGTCAAGCCGATAGCAAGAAAGGAATATAAAAATGATTCATCCCAACCCGACTTTAAAATCCGCTTACGACTACATCATCATAGGTGCAGGCAGCGCCGGCGCGGTGTTGGCGGCGCGTTTGACCGAAGACGAAAACGTTTCCGTTTTGCTTTTGGAAGCCGGCCTGCCCGATTTCCGCTTGGATTTCCGCACCCAAATGCCCGCCGCATTGGCCATGCCGCTGCAAGGCACCACCTACAACTGGGGCTACAAAACTGATCCCGAACCCTGCATGAACAACCGCGTGATGGACTGCGGCCGCGGCAAAGGCTTGGGCGGCTCATCACTGATTAACGGCATGTGCTACATCCGTGGCAACGCGCTCGATTTCGACCATTGGGCGAAAAAAGACGGCTTGGCCGACTGGTCCTATCTCGACTGCCTGCCCTATTTCAAAAAATCGGAACACCGCGATGCCGGTGAAAACGATTACCACGGCGGCAACGGCCCGATCCACGTGACCACTGCCAAAAAAGATGCCAATCCCTTATTTGAAGCCATGATTCAGGCAGGCGCAGACGCAGGCTATCCGCGTACCGACGATTTAAACGGCTACCAGCAAGAAGGCTTCGGCCCGATGGACAGGTTTGTCAATCCCGAAGGCCGCCGTTCGTCCACCTCACGCGGTTATCTCGACATGGCCAAACACCGCGAACGCTTAACCATTCTCACCGGCGCATTAACCGATGTAGTGCTGTTTGACGGCAAACGCGCGCGCGGTGTGCGTTTCGAGCATCAAGGCCGTCTGAAAACCGTGGAAGCGCGGCAAGAAGTGATTGTGTCGGCCGGTGCGATTGCCTCACCTCAAATCCTGCAACGCAGCGGCATCGGTCCCGGCGCATGGCTGGCTGAAGCAGGCGTGAGTGAAATCTTGGATTTGCCCGGCGTGGGCAACAACCTGCAAGACCATCTCGAACTCTACATGCAATACGAATGCACCCAGCCCGTCTCCATCGCTCCGGCAACCCATTGGTGGAACAAACCCGCCATCGGCGCGGAATGGCTGTTCAACGGCACCGGTTTGGGCGCGACCAACCACTTTGAAGGCGGCGGCTTTATCCGCAGCCACGAAAAATTCGAGTGGCCGAACATCCAATATCACTTTCTGCCGATTGCCGTGCGCTACGACGGCCGCAACGCCAGCAAATCGCACAGCTTTCAAGCCCACGTCGGCTCAATGCGCTCGCTCAGCCGCGGCCGCATCAAGCTCAAATCGCGTAATCCGGCCGAGCATCCGAGCATTCTGTTCAACTACATGAACCACGAACAAGACTGGGAAGAATTCCGCGCCGCCATCCGCATCACACGCGAAATCATGAATCAGCCCGCGCTCGACCCTTACCGCGGCGCAGCTATCACCCCGGGGGCGGACGTGCAGACCGATGCCCAAATCGACGAATATGTGCGCAACCACGCCGAAACTGCCTACCACCCTTCCTGCACCTGCGCCATGGGCGAAGGCAACGATGCCGTGGTCGATTCGCAAGGCCGCGTTCACGGCGTAGAAGGTTTGCGCGTAGTCGATGCATCGATTATGCCCGACATCATTACCGGCAACCTCAACGCCACCACCATCATGATCGGCGAGAAAATCGCCGATGCCATGCGCGGCCGCAAGCTGCCGAAATCGGACGCAGCCTATTATGTGGCCGACGGCGCGCCTGTGCGCGGCGAAGCCAAACGCGGCTAACGGTTTTTCAGACGGCCTTTTTTTATCTATCAGGCCGTCTGAAAACACATGCTCATTTATCGTATCGTGACATAACAATAAGAAAGTCATCCCATGAATAAAGATTCCCGCCCCGAAATCAAATACAAACCGGTCAAAATGACGCATTCGCGCCATTTGGGTATGTTCAATACCGATCAATATTTCCGCCAAAAAACTTCGGCCACACCCGATACCCGCATTGATAAATTTACCTTTTTCGGCACGCTGCTGATTCTGTTTGCCGTGACCCTGCCTTTGGTTTTGTTCCCCGAGCAAGGTGCGGCATGGGTCGCCGCGACCAAACAATTTGTCACCAACAAACTCAGCGGTGCTTATTTGGCTTTTGGCGTATTGTCGATTTTGTTTGTGGTGTATATCTGTTCATCCGACATCGGCAACATCAAATTGGGCAAACCCGAAGACGACATCGAGTTCAAAACCGGCTCATGGGCGGCGATGATGTTTTGCGGCGGTATCGGCGCGAGCATTATGTATTGGGGCATTTTGGAATGGGTTTACTACTACCAAGGCCCGCCTTTCGGCATTGAGCCCAAATCGCCGGAAGCCGTGCGCTGGGCGGCCACTTACGGCATGTTCCACTGGGGGCCGGTGGCTTGGGCGATTTATTTGGTGCCCGCCGTGTCGATTGCCTATTTCGCCCATGTGCGCCATTCGCCGATTTTGAAAGTCAGCCAAAGCCTGATGCCGCTTTTCGGCGAGAAATTTGCCAAGAGCAACTGGGGCAAGCTGGTGGATATTTTCTTTGTGTTCGGCATGATTGGCGGCGGCGCGACTTCGCTCGGTCTGGCCTCGCCGATGATTACCGAAGGCCTGCACGAACTGTTCGCCACGCCGAAAGACATCACCATGCAATTGGTGGTGTTGCTGGTGACTACTTTGATTTTTGCCTACAGCGCCTATCAGGGTTTGCGCGGCGGTATCCAGTTTTTATCCAACATCAATTTCTATATGGCGGTCGCGTTTTTGCTGTTTGTATTGGTCACGGGGCCGACGGTGTTTATGCTCAATACCGGCTTGGAAAGCATCGGCCGCTCGCTCACCAATATGATTAAGATGATGACGTGGACGGAAGCATTCGGCGAATTTTCCGGCCACGGCTTCCAAAAAACAGGCTTTCCGCAGGATTGGACGGTGTTCTATTGGGCATGGTGGCTGGTGTTTGCCCCAACCATCGGTTTGTTTATCGCCAAAATTTCCAAAGGCCGCACCATCCGTCAAATGGCGGCCGGCTCGATTTTCTTCGGCTCGCTCGGCTGTTCGGTTTTTTTCATCATCTTGGGCAACTACGGCATGTATCTGCAATTGAGCGGCGCGCTTGATGTGGTGGCCGTGTTGAACGAGCAAGGCGCCACCGCCGCCATTTTTGCCGTATTGAACACTTTGCCGATGGCCAAATTGGTGATTGCGGTGTTTACCGTATTGGCGGTTATCTTCACCGCCACCACCTTCGACAGCATTTCCTACATTCTCTCCTCGGTGGTGCAGCATGAAGTCAACGACGAACCGCACCGCTGGAACCGCTTGTTCTGGGCATTTACTTTATGCTTCATGCCGGCGGTGTTGATGTTTATCGGCGACTTGTCCACCCTTCAGACGGCCTCGATTTTTGCCGGTGCGCCTTTGCTGGTCATCATGAGTTTAATCATGTTGGCCACCATCAAAGCGGCTAAATACGATTTGCACTACCAACCGGATTATTCGCTCAGCACCATTCACATCGAAACCGTGCCGGATAACGCGCCGTGGGAAGAGGGCGATACTTCGCAGGCGCCGGAAGGCTCGGTATTGGCGCAGCAGGCGATTTATGAAGAAATGCGCCAGCAAAACAGTGAAAGCAATAAGCAGCCTTAACTGGTTTTCAGACGGCCTGATATCTTTATCTTAGGCCGAACCTGTGCAAAACCTCATCAACCACCAATAAGCGGTGTTGATTGTGTTGGCTACCGCAGCCGGTTTGATATTCCCCGAAGCAAGCCGATGTAATCTGCCAATATCGACCAGGCGAAGAGTTTCCCGATTGAGTTTCTTATTCAGGCCGTCGGAAACCTGAATGCTTTCCAGACGGTCTTATCCCGATAATAATCAATCATCAATAAGGAGAAAGCCTATGCAGAATCCCGCGTTTTCCGGCGGTGCCAAGCTGGCGGTGAATAAAACCGTATTTCTGGCATCGTCTGTGATTACGGTGGCGCTGATTTTGTTCACCATTTTGTTCCCTTCCGTTAGTGAAACCGTGCTCGGCGGCGCGCTCAAGTGGGTATCCGACCATTTCGGCTGGTATTACATGCTGGTGGTGGCGGCTTACGGCATGTTTTCGCTGTTTGTCGGCGTATCGCGCTACGGCGACATCAAACTCGGGCAAGACCAAGACAAACCCGCTTTTCCGTTTTTGGCATGGGCGGCAATGTTGTTTTCTGCCGGTATCGGTATTGATTTGCTGTTTTTCGGCGTATCCGAACCGCTCACCCACTACCTTGCGCCCAATATCGGCGAGGGCGGCACACCTGAAGCGGCGCGTGCGGCCTTGGCGCAAACCTTTTTGCACTGGGGCTTGCACGGTTGGGGCATTTACGCGCTGATCGGCATGGCCTTGGCCTATTTCGCCTACCGTAAAAACATGCCGCTGGCCTTGCGCAGCGCCTTACTGCCGATTTTCGGACAAAAACGCGTGAACGGCTGGCTCGGCAACACGGTCGATATTTTCGGCGTGGTGTGCACCCTGCTCGGCATTGCCACCAGCTTGGGTATCGGCGTGTTGCAGGCCAATGCCGGTTTGAACCATGTATTCGGCATCGACACCAGCAAAACGGTTCAGACGGCCATCATCTTGATCGTGGTCGCGGCAGCGGCTTTATCGGCCATGTCGGGCGTGGACAAAGGCGTGCGCCGTCTTTCCGAAATCAACATGCTGGGCGCGACAGGCTTGTTGATTGCGCTGTTGGTGATGGGGCCGACGGTGTTTTTATTTAACGGTTTGGTCGACAATATCGGCAGCTATTTCCAAACCATCATGGACCAAACCTTCCGCGTGTATGCTTACGAAGGCGAATCTGGTGCGGAATGGAAATCGGCTTGGACGATTTTCTTCTGGGCATGGTGGGTGGCATGGGCGCCTTTTGTCGGCCTGTTTATCGCGCGCATTTCACGCGGCCGCACGCTGCGCGAATTTGTGTTCGGCGTGATGTTTATCCCGTTGGGCTTTATCTTTGCGTGGTTTTCTATTTTCGGCAACAGCGCCATCGATTTGGTCAACAGCGGCCAAGCCGCCGATTTGGCCAAAACCGCAGTCGAAAATCCGGCGATGGGCATGTTTTTGCTGTTTGAACATTATCCGCTGGCGGGCTTGTGGTCGACCCTGGGCGTGATTATCGGTTTGATTTTCTTTGTCACTTCTGCCGACTCGGGCGCATTAGTGTTGGCGAATTTGAGTTCGCGCGATTTGGCGTCAACCGCCGATGCGCCGGTGTGGCTGCGCTTATTCTGGGCTGCCGGCACGGGCTTGGTAACGCTGGGCTTACTGTTTGCCGGTGGCTTTGCGTCGCTGCAATCGGTATCGGTGGTGGCCGGCTTGCCCTTCTCGCTGATTTTGGTGCTGTACATGATTTCGATGTGGATAAGCCTGCGTCAAGAAGGCATGAAGCGCAAAGCCGGTCAAGTCGACCGCGCCTTGGTGCTCGACAACGGCTTGAATTGGCGTAACCGCTTAAGCCGTTTGGCCAGCTTCCCTGATTTTCAGACGGCCAAACATTTCATGACCCACACGCTGGAACAAGCCATGGCGGAAGTGGCGGTTGAATTGGAAAAACAGCGCCTTGAAGTCGAGCTCACCACCGAAAACGGCGGTTTGGTACATCAAATCGCCGTGCGCTATCCCGAGCAACGCGACTTTATCTATCGGGTGGAACTGATTGAAGCGGAAAAACCGATTTTCGCGCTCGGCCAAGCAGGCAATCTGGCCTCCAGCCAAGAGCATGAAAAATACTACCGCGCCGAAGTCTTTTTAATTGAAGGCAGTCAGGATTACGATATTCTCGGCTACACCAAAGAGCAGGCGATTATCGATATTTTGAATCAATATGAGCGTCATATTCAGTTTCTGTATATGGATCGCTAAGCGGTAAAGCATCAAGGCCGTTTGAAAAACTATTTCCAAACGGCCTGAAACCATTATCATCTTCTTAGGTTAGCCTAACGTTACCATTTCAATCTGCTCCATGCTTCGACCCAAGAAACGCTCGCCGATGGTTCGGAAACGCAGCGGAATGTCGCTGACATAAAAGCGGTAATCCGGTGCAGGATTGTCGGTATTGAGCAATCCGGCTTCGGTTAAGGCTTTGGCGGTGGCTTCGGCAGTAGTGATGGCCGAATCGACCAGAGTCACGTTTGGTGCTTCCTGACTGATGAGCGGCTTGAGCAGCGGAAAGTGGGTGCATCCCAACACCAGCGTATCGATGTCGTCCACCAGCAGGGGTTTCAAATATTCGCGCACGGTCAGACGGGTGACTTCATGCTCAAGCCACCCTTCTTCCACCAGCGGCACCAGCAAAGGCGAAGCCTGGGTGCGCACCAAGGTATCGGCATTTTGCGCGTGAATGGCGCGGGCATAGGCATTGCTGTTGACGGTGGTATTGGTGGCGATGATGCCGATTTTATTGTTGCGCGTAGTCGCCAGCGCGGCTTCGGCACCGGCGGAAATCACGTCCAATACGGGCATGTTCCCGGCTTTTTGGCGGATTTTCATGCCGGCGGTCGCCGCAATGGTGTTGCAGGCAATGACCAAGGCTTTGACATCGTGTTCCAATAAAAAATCAACGATTTGCAGAGAAAAGGTTTCGATAGTGGCGCGTGATTTGGTGCCGTAGGGCACGCGGGCGGTATCACCGAAATAGACGATGTTTTCCATCGGCAGCCGCTCCATCAATGCGCGGACATTGGTCAGGCCGCCGACGCCGGAATCAAATACTCCGATGGGGCGTTGTTTTCTGATACTCATGATTGGTTGGGTTTAAAAGTCGATATGGCGGTTATTGTACACGCTTTCAGACGGCATTTTAATAGCCGTTTCGGCTGATATTTTATCCGTAAATCCAGGCCGTCTGAAAGCAGCCCACCTGTATTTTTGAATCAACCCTGCCTCTCTACTTGGCTTTTACGCCAACTTTATCTAAATTTATCATTTGTAAGGTTTGCAAATCGGCGAGTTTCCAGCATAATTTATACTTTATATCACAATAACAAGGCCGAATTTTATGACTGATGGTGCGAGCGTGAGCCGTTTTCTCGCCGACGAAGAAGCGACTTTGGCGTTGGGCGCAAGCTGGGCTAAATCGCTGAGTGCACCGTTGGTGGTTTATCTGCAAGGTGGCTTGGGCGCCGGCAAAACTACGTTTACACGCGGTTTGTTGCGCGGCTTGGGGCATCAGGGCGCGGTAAAAAGCCCGACTTATGCCATTGTCGAATCCTACCCGCTCGCCGGTTTCACGCTGCATCATTTCGATCTCTACCGCTTCAGCACACCCGAAGAATGGGAAGATGCCGGCTTAGACGATTTATTCGACGGCCAAAATGTTTGCCTGATCGAATGGCCGCAGCAAGGCGGCGAATTTACACCCGCCGCAGACATCACCCTTTCATTAAATCACGCAGAACACGGCAGAACAGTAGTGTTCACCGCCCACACCGCTCACGGCCGAAAAAGTTTGGAAACATGGTTAAACTGACACGACGACAAATGGTCCGCCAAGCGGCGGGTTTGTTTTTTACACTGACACCGATTTCCGCCGCACTTGGTAAAACCGCCAAGCCCGTTCAATTTGTGGCCGCCCGTATCTGGCCGGCACTCTCCTACACGCGTGTGACGATTGAAGCATCGGCGGTATTGCGGTTTCAGCATTTCTTGCTCGACAACCCCAACCGGCTGGTCGTGGATATTCAAAATGCCAGCATCAATACCGTTTTACAGGGTATTTCTAAAAAAGTGTTGGCCGACGATCCTTTTATCCGCAGCATCCGAGTCGGCCAAAACACGCCGAACACCGTGCGCATCGTGATTGATTTGAAGCAAAGCGTGCATCCGCAAGTCTTTGTGCTGGCGCCGGTGGGTGGGTTCAAACACCGCTTAGTAATCGACCTTTATCCGTACGGTGTGGATGTCAACGACCCGATGATGGCCTTGCTCAACGGTAGTCCGACTTCCGGTGCGCCGCATCTGTCCCGCACCACCAGCAATCCGCCGCCTTCGAGCAGCAGAGGCCGCCGTCCGGTTGTGGTAATCGATCCCGGCCACGGCGGTGAAGACTCCGGCGCGGTCAGTAGGGGCGGTTTGCAAGAGAAAAACGTTGTGTTGTCTATCTCGCGCGAAGTCAAAAAACGGCTGGAAGCCATGGGCTACACTGTGTACATGACGCGCGACGAAGACGTGTTTATCCCTCTCGGCGTGCGCGTGGCCAAAGCGCGTGCGCGTAGAGCCGATTTATTCGTCTCGATACACGCCGACTCGTTTACCAGCCCGACCGCCCGCGGTACCGGCGTGTATATTCTCAACCCACGCGGTGCCAGCAGCGCTGCGGCTAAATTCTTGGCGCAAACGCAAAATAACGCCGATGCCATCGGTGGTGTGCGCACCAGCGGCAACCGCCATGTAGATAATGCCCTACTGGATATGGCGCAAACCGCCACCATGCGCGACAGCCGCAAGATCGGCCAATCGGTGTTGACTGAATTGGGTAAGATCAACCAACTGCACAAAGGCCGCGTGGACGAAGCCAACTTCGCCGTCTTGCGCGCGCCGGATATTCCGTCTATTCTGGTGGAAACGGCCTTCCTGTCCAATCCGACTGAAGAAAAACTGCTGGCCGATTCATCTTTCCGCATCCGCTGTGCCCAAGCGATTGCCACAGGCGTGCAAAAATATGTCGATTCGGCGATTTTACGCCGCTAAAATCAAAAGGCCGTCTGAAATTCAGACGGCCTTTTGATTTATAGTTGTTTAAAATAGAAATAAGGCAAGGCGACGACCGCCGTATATACCCGGTACACAAGGGAGCCGGTAACGCTGTATTGTTTTTATTTTCAACTACTATACAATCAATCCAAAATTTTCTTACCTAAAATCACAATATCCGCCAACTGCGTTTCCAAATCACACACCTGCGGCAAACGCCCCCATTCTTCAAAACCAAACGAACGGAACAAACGGATACTGGCGTGATTGTGGCCGAAAATCACCGCCAACACATTGCGGATGCCCAACGACGGCGCACGCTCCAGCATGTAGCGCAGCAATACTTTACCCACGCCGACACCGCGCGCTTCCTGCCGTACATATATGCTGATTTCCGCGCTGATGTGGTAGGCTTGGCGCGGATAATAATCGCTGAAGCTGCCCCACGCCACAATCTCATTGCGCACATCACGCAACACCAGCAACGGCCTTTTGCCGCCATGCGCATCAAACCACGCCTGGCGCCCGGCTACCGTCACCGGCTGCAAATCCGCCGTCGATTGGCGCGGCTCAATCGTGCTGTTGTAAATAGCGACAATGGAAGGCAAATCGCCCTGCACCGCTTCGGCAACCACATATTGCATTTCAGACGGCCTTTACTGAATCAGTTTCGATACGGTTTTAAACGCCGGATGCTTCGCATCGCCCAATAATTGGAACAACACGCTTTCGCTGTTGCTCACCACCGCACCGGCATCACGCATTTGCTGCAACGCATTGTCTTTATTGGCCGGATTGCGCGAAGTGGTGCAATCAAACGGCACATACACCGCCAAACCCTTCGCGCGCAAATCCAACACCGTTTGCAACATACACACATGCGCTTCGGCACCGAGCAAAATCACGTTTTCAACCTTCTGCTCATTCAACACGGCTTCCACTTCGGCAATCACCGCCGAAAAACGCGTTTTCTCAAACACCGCCGCCCCATCGCCCAACAAAAGCTGCACCGCCGGCACGGTTTTACCCAAGCCTTTCGGATACTGCTCCGTCGCCACCAACGGCACGTCCAAAGCCTGCAAGCCCTGAATCACTACGCGGCTGCGCTCAACCATCGACTCCGCATCGTGCAACGCAGGCAGCAAACGCTCCTGAATATCGACCACGATGCATAATGTATTTTCCGGTTTCATGATTTTTTCTCCTTTTTCAGACGGCATAAATAATGTGATTGGATTGTACCGTAAACACAGGCCGTCTGAAAAATATTGCGTTTCAGACGGCCTTAAATCACACCCCCAAGTACCCTTCCCGACTGCTCAACCACCGATCCAAGTGCGCCTGCACAGTATCCGGTCGTTCGGCAATCAGTTTCGGCGCAATTTCGCGGGCTTGTTCGAGCAGGTGCAAATCTTCTTCCAAATTGGCAAACCGCAGCATCGGTACGCCGCTTTGACGTGCGCCTAAGAATTCGCCGGGGCCGCGGATATTTAAGTCTTGGCGGGCGATTTCAAAGCCGTCGGTGTGTTCGTAAATCACTTTCAGGCGCGCTTTGGCCAGTTCGCTTAATGGCTCGGTAAACAGCAGCACGCAGGCGCTGGCGGCGGCGCCACGCCCCACACGGCCGCGCAGCTGGTGCAATTGCGCCAAGCCCATGCGTTCGGCGTGTTCAATCACCATCAGGCTGGCATTGGGTACATCGACACCGACTTCAATCACGGTCGTCGCCACCAACACATTCAGACGGCCTGCGATAAATTCGGCCATCACTCCGGCTTTCTCGGCAGGTTTCATGCGGCCGTGTACCAAGCCGATGTTGAGCTCGGGTAAGGCCGTCTGAAGCTCGGCAAGGGTATCGGCGGCGGTTTGCAGTTGCAGCGTTTCGCTCTCTTCAATCAGCGGACACACCCAATAAGCCTGCTGCCCTTTTTGGCAAGTGCCCAACACCAGCCCTTCGACTTCGGCGCGGCGCACGCTGTTGACCAGCCGCGTTTTAATCGGCGTGCGGTTGGGCGGCAATTCGTCGATGACCGATACGTCCAAATCGGCGAAAAAACTCATTGCCAATGTGCGCGGAATCGGCGTGGCCGACATCATCAGCTGATGCACGTCGTTGCCTTTGTTCTTTAAGGCCAAACGTTGCGCCACGCCGAAGCGGTGTTGCTCATCGACAATCACAAAGCCGAGATTGTGGAAGGCGACATCGTCTTGAAACAGCGCATGTGTGCCGACGGCAATTTGGGCAAGGCCGTCTGAAATGGCGGTTTTGTTGCTGTCTTTTTCTTTTTTGCGCTGGCTGCCGGAAAGCCAAGCCACGGTCAAACCCAGCGGCTCAAACCATTGTTTGAACTTGATAAAGTGTTGTTCGGCCAAAATTTCGGTCGGCGCCATCACGGCTACTTGCGCACCGGCTTCAATGGCGGTGAGCGCGGACAATGCGGCAACAATGGTTTTACCGCTGCCGACATCGCCTTGCAGCAGGCGGTGCATGGGAAAAGTTTCAGTCAAGTCTTGCTTGATTTCACCCACCACGCGCTGCTGCGCTTGAGTCAAAGTAAACGGCAACGAATCGAGCAGCTTTTGTACCAAGCTGCCGTCACCGTTTAACGGAGCCGCCGCGCCGCTGATGCGTTTTTGCCGCGCCAACCGCATGGACAATTGTTGCGCCAACAGTTCGTCAAATTTCAGCCGCTGCCATGCGGGCAAAGTGCCGTCTGAAAGCTGATGGATGGTGAAGCTTGGCAGCGGCGAGTGCAGCAGACGCAGGCTTTCGGCTAAGTGCGGCAGTTTCAGACGGCACAACAAATCATTGGGCAAGGTGTCGTGCAGCGGGATGCTGTCTAAGGCCGTCTGAACAATGCGGCGCAGGGTCGGCTGGTTTAAACCGTTCACAGTCGGATAAATCGGGGTAAGGCTTTCGGCCAAACCGGTACTGTCGGCATCGCGGATTTTCGGGTGAATCATTTCATCGCCGTAAAAACCGCGCTTGATTTCGCCCACCGCGCGAATGCGTTTGCCCACTGCCATCTGCTTTTGGTGGCTGGCGTAAAAATGGATGAAGCGTAAATGCAACACGCTGCCGGAACCATCGGCAATCTGCACCACCAATTGCTTGCGCGGCTTGAAAGCGACTTCCTGATGCACCACTTCTCCTTCTACCTGACACGGCACGCCTACCGGCGCATCGGCAATTGGCATGATGTGGGTTTCATCTTCATAGCGCAAAGGTAAATGCAGCGCCAAATCCCACGCGCTATTCAAATGGAGCTTGTCGAGTTTTTTGGCGGTGGTATCGGTGACTTTAAGCTGTTTTTGAGTTTCGGGGGTCATCATGGTGACTATATTCAAAGCAATCGTGGTTTGCCGTATTTTAACGGAAAAAAAGCCGTCTGAAATTCAGACGGCCTTTTGATAAAACATCAAGGCTGCAAATTAAACATTGCCTTCTTGCTGTTGTTGGTACATCGCTTCAAAGTTGATTGGTGCCAACAATACCGGTGGGAAGCCGGCGCGGGTCACGGTTGAAGAAATCGCTTCGCGTGCGTATGGGAACAAGATGTTCGGACAAGCCACGCCCAACAGCAATTGGGTGTCTTCTTCCGGAATGTTTTCCAAACGGAAAATGCCGCTTTGGGTCACTTCGTTCAGGAACATGGTGCGCTCTGCGTTCAGTTTGGCGGTAACGGTCACGGTGACATCAACGGTGTAAATGCCTTCTTCCAACTTTTGGCTGGCGGTTGACACGCGCATATCGACTTCAGGATCGCCTTGTTCCAAGAAGATTTGTGGTGCGTTAGGCACTTCCAAAGACAAATCTTTTACATACAAACGCTCAATACTGAATACAGGTTGCAATTCTTCTGCCATTTTGTTTTCCTATCTGTTTAGGGTTATGGGTTGAGTAATTCAATTAATTCGCCTTGCCGTTGCAAGCGGTATAAATCGGTAAAACCGCCGACATGTGTGTCGCCTATAAAAATTTGCGGAATGCTGCACTGACCGCTCAATTGTTGCATTTCGGCAAAATCGGCCGGATTTTTATCCACTCCACGCGGATTTCTTTGATTTCGGTCACGCCCACGGCGGCCAAAAGCTTTTTTGCCATGGTGCAATACGGGCAAAACGCGCCGGTGTACATGGTGACGGTTGCATAATGCGCTTTCTTGAATGCTTTTGAACACTATATGGGCATAAGGCGTATTTTACAAGTGGGCGTGTAAATCGATGGTAAATTCAGATAAGCGGTCGTGCAGAAAGTTGGCGATGTTTGCTGCTACACTTTCAGACGGCCCGAGGCCTTTGCAAAACTGCCTGAAAAGCCACTGCACAAAAAATCGACGTCATTAGCTTCGCAAATCCGCTGCGCTTCCCCCCGCGCAGCGGATTTGCGAAGCTAATGGCGGCTGTTTGGTTTTTTTATTGGTGGTTCATGGGGTTTTGCAAAAGTCTTGGGGTTTGCAAAGGTCTCGGCCTATCGGGCAGTTTTAAAGCCATCATAGTCATGGCAGGCAAACGGCTTTTGAAGTATCATTACCAAGGCAAGGCAAAGCTACTTTTGCAATCTGTTTGCCCTCAGCGGGCAGATTGCAAAAGTATTTTTTATATTGCTGGAAATTCAAAATGTTAGCAGGTATTCCGATTCCTAAGGACACCATTCGTCCGCCCGAAACCGTCTTGGTCAACATCACGCCGCAGGAAACGCGCGTGGCGGTTTTGGAAGAAAACAACATTTGCGAGCTGCACATCGAGCGCAACACCGGCCACAGCTTGGTCGGCAACATCTACTTGGGCGTGGTGCGCCGTGTCTTGCCGGGTATGCAAAGCGCTTTTATCGACATCGGTTTGGAACGCGCAGCCTTTCTGCACATTGTCGATGTATTGGAGCAGCGGCGCAATCCCGATGAAACGCAGCGCATTGAGCATATGCTGTTTGAAGGGCAAACCATTTTGGTGCAGGTCATCAAAGACCCGATCAACACCAAAGGGGCGCGCCTTTCGACGCAGATTTCGCTGGCCGGCCGTTTTTTGGTGCATCTGCCGCAGGAAGAACACATCGGCATCTCGCAACGCATTGAAGACGATGCCGAGCGCACCATCCTGCGCGAACGTTTGCTGAATTTGCTGCCTGAAAGCGCGTGCCACGGCTACATTATCCGCACCAACGCCGAAAATGCCACCGACGAGCAATTGCAGGCCGATATCCATTATCTGACCAAGGTGTGGGAACATATTCAGCATCAATCGAAAACTCAGCCGCCCGAAACCCTGCTTTACCAAGATTTGTCGCTCAACTTGCGTGTGTTGCGCGATATGTTCAGCCTGGATACGCAAAAAATTCTGGTCGATTCCACCGAAAATTTCCGCCGCATGAATGAGTTCGCACAATTGTATGTGCAAGGTGCGGTGGATAAATTGGAATTGTTCAAAGGCGACCGTCCGCTGTTTGAAACCCACAACATCGAGCAGGAAATCAACCGCTCGCTACAACCGCGCGTAAACCTGAATTTCGGCAGCTATCTGATTATCGAATCGACCGAAGCGATGACCACCATCGACGTGAATACCGGCGGCTTTGTCGGCGCGCGCAATTTCGATGAAACCATCTTCCGTACCAATCTCGAAGCCTGTCACACCATTGCCCGTGAGCTTCGCCTGCGCAATTTGGGCGGCATCATCATCATCGATTTCATCGACATGGCCAAAGCAGAACACCGCGAAGCCGTGTTACAGGAATTGGCCAAAGCCTTGAGTTTCGACCGCACCCGCGTCACCCTCAACGGTTTTACCAGCTTAGGCTTGGTCGAACTCACACGCAAACGCTCGCGTGAAAACCTGAATCAAATTTTGTGCGAACCTTGCCCTTCCTGCCAAGGCCGAGGCCGTCTGAAAACACCACAAACCGTGTGCTACGAAATCCAGCGGGAAATCGTGCGTGAGGCGCGCCGCTTTGATGCCAAGGAATTCCGCATTCTCGCTGCGCCAAATGTGATTGATTTGTTTCTCGACGAGGAATCGCAATCACTGGCTATGCTGATTGATTTTATCGGCAAACCGATCTCTCTGGCTGTGGAAACAGCTTATACGCAAGAGCAGTATGATATTGTTTTAATCTAAAGCTTTAGCCTATAAAAGGCCGATACCTTTGCAAACCCCAGATTCGAATACAGTTCGAAGTGAGAGCAGCGCATAACGAAGAAATGTGCCAAAGATGGAGGATTTTGCAAAAGTCTCAGGCCGTCTGAACCTTCATGATTCAGACGGCCTCTCTAAATAAGCGATTACTCCTCTTCCGGCAATCGGGTAATTTTCACGCGATCAATGCGCTGACCTTCTTTTTCAATCACTTCAAAACGCCAACCATGAAAATCGGCAAAATCCCCGACATTAGGCAGGTTTTCCAGTTCTTCCATAATCAAACCGGCGACGGTGTGGTAGTCCGCATCTTCACCTTGCGGCGGCAAGCCCAGTTGCGGCGCCAAATCAACATACTCCAATGCGCCATCTACGGTCAGACTTTCGTCGGCATTGGCCTGCATCATCGGCTCTTCTTCGCGCTCAAATTCTTCAGGGAATTCACCGGCAATGGTTTCCAGCATATCTTTCATCGTCACCATCCCCAACACCGCACCGAACTCATCGACTACTAAAGCGTAATCAGCGCTGCTTTGGCGGAACAATTCAATCGCATTAAGAGCAGTGGTGGTTTCCGGCAAAATCAGCGGCTGACGCAAGGCTGTCTGAATATTCAGTTCGCCGCCTTGTAATAATTGGGTCAGCAAATCTTTTTTATTAATATAGCCCAAAGGCTCATCCACGCCGGCTTTGCCTACCACCAGCAAACGGCTGTATGGTGTGTTTTGCAGTTGTTCGCACTGCTCTTCTTTGCTTTGCGAAATATCCAAGCGCTCGATTTCACGGCGTGGAATCATTACCCCTTGAATCGGACGTTCGGCCAGCGTCAACACACTGCGAATCATGGATTTTTCGTTTTCTTCGAAATGGCTGCTGTCTTCTGCTTCATCGCCATTTTTCGCCAGAATCGTTTCGCGGATGCCCATCATACCCAGTACGTTTTCGGCAGTGCGCTTGCGCCATGAGCTGCTGATGTAGTCGTTTTTGCGGCTGTTTTTCTGCGAAACTTGGTTAAACACCTCAATCAGAATCGAAAAGCCGATGGCGGCATACAGATAGCCTTTAGGAATGTGGAAATGGAAGGCTTCGGCAATCAGGCTGAAACCGATCATCAGCAGGAAGCCTAAGCAGAGCATCACCACTGTCGGGTGTTTATCAACAAATTCAGTCAGCGGTTTGCTGGCGATAATCATCACGGTCATCGCCACAACTACAGCCGCCATCGCCACCACAATGTGATCCACCATGGCCACGGCGGTAATCACCGAATCGATGGAAAACACTGCATCCAGTACCAAAATTTGCGTCACGACCGCACCGAAAGCAGCGTGTCTCTTTTGTGTTTCCGCAATGGCAAAATGATTGTGGCCTTCCAAACGCTCATGTAATTCGGTGGTTGCTTTGTAAAGCAAAAACAAGCCACCGGCGAGCATAATCATGTCTTTACCCGACACCGGCCAGCCGGCAACGTGAAACAGCGGTTCGGTCAGGGTAATGATGTGCGCCATAAAAGCCAGCATGATGACGCGCATCACCACAGCCAAACCTAAGCCGGTTATACGCGCTTTATCGCGCAATGCGGGTTTGACTTTATTGGCCAAAATCGCCACGAACACTAGGTTATCAATACCCAAAACTACTTCGAGTACTAAAAGCGTTGCAAAGCCTATCCATGTATGCGGGTCGGCTAACCAACTGAAATCCATGATTTTTCTATTCCTTTAAATGTGAGAAAGCAGCCCGATGCATATGACTCATCCGGCTGCTTCAAATACGGCACATACATGAAGGACGTAATATCGAACTATCCTGCTCTGCGTCTTTCATGGAATGTGTATGCCTCTATCAAAATAATGATTTGGATAGTTTATCAGTTTGAAACCATCGTGGCAAAGTTTTACTGAAAATATTTCTTAAGCCGTCTGAATGGTTGGTATTTTCCAAACGGCTTTTGGACACTGGTTTACATATAAACCTATGCTTTCGCATCGACCGGCACAACAATCATGCGCGACAAACCTTGTGCAAAGCCTTTGCTATAGCGGCGTGGCACATAGCCACTAATTTTACCGTTTTGCACGGTAGTTTCATAAGCACAAACCAAACGCTCTTGCGACAGGGTTTGTATGCTGCCGTCAGCTTGCAGCTTAGGTGAGACTTTGCTGTATAGCTTCCATATTACGGCGCTACCGTCGGACAAGGGGTACGATGCTTCAAAATACGAACTACCTTCGTCGCAGCCGATATGGTTGTTTCTAAAATCCTGCATTTCTGTATCACTGAATGTTTGCGCACCATGAAAACCAAAAATACGGTCATGCCCATGCACACTTTGGCGAACATACGCCCAAATATGGTCACGCAGGAAGAATTGATCGGCAAAATGGCGCGATTCCAACGGCTTCTGCAAATAGTTTTGGATTTTCCCCGCCATATCAGGAACGGCCTGTCCTACTGCGCCCCACAATCCTGCCAAAATTAATTCAGTATGCGTACCCGCATCTCGAATGGTGTGGAACAGCTTACCGCTCTTCACCCATTCTGCAACGGCTTGTGCTTCACGCTGCGAAATCACCGAATCGGCATCGCGGAAAATCACGTAAGAGACTTCCGGATCATCAATGGCAAGAAAGCGCCATAAAGTACCCGGCCATTGGGCTTGCTCCCTACTCACTTCAATAATCTCGGCACCGTTTTGCATCATGCGTTGGCGTACGGATTCAGGTACGCTGTTATCAACGTAAAACCGACACACCCAACCCGGATAGATTTCGGCAGCCAATTCGGTATTCAACACCGCCGGTTCAATATAAGCTGAGCTATTGCCAAACAATGAAAACGAAATAACTCTTTTGCCATCAGCTCTCGGCGTTATCATCGGCAGTTCAGGCACAGTTTGCGTGGCGATTTTCTGATCACGCAATTGCAGTGCCTTTAAGCCATAAATAGCTGCGTTGTCCCAGTCTTCCAAACCACCGTAAGCATGAGACAAGGCATCATAGGAATTGATGTGTTCCGCATTACGTTGAATGGCTTTTTTCGCATACGCAATCGCATCTTGAAACAAACCACCTTTAACAGCGGCCGTGGCAGCATCGCTCAAGGGGGTAACGGAAGCAGGAATCAGCTTGTGTGCACGCATGGCTTCCGCCGCTGCTTGGGCATAATTTCCAGCAGCCATGTTTTTCTTAAATGCGCTAGAAATGATGTCGAGCTGTTTCTGGACTTTTTGTAGTTGGGGAGTGAGTTTCTTTTTCATATTCATAATCTTTTTCATATTCATAATGTGCAAATGTTTCAGACGGCCTCTGCATATTGCTCAGGCCGTCTGAAATATTCCATATGGGTTCAGATAATTAATTATACCCGAGAGCGGTTGGCTTCTGCCAATAATGCCAATAATTCTTCGGTACTGTCCCAACCGATGCAGGCATCGGTAATGCTTTGACCGTAGTTCTCCGGCTTATCCTGACGACCTTCCATCAAGTGGCTCTCTACCATCACACCCATAATGTTGTTTTCACCATCACGCAATTGCTGGGCAACATCTTGTGCCACTTCCATTTGACGTTTGTAGTCTTTACGGCTGTTCGCATGGCTGAAATCAATCATCACCTTTGGCGTTTGACCGGCTTGGATTAACTGTTCGGCAGCTGCTTTAACGTGTTCGTTGCTATAATTCGGTTCTTTACCGCCACGTAAAATCACATGGCAATCCGGATTACCGGCAGTATGCACGATAGCGGAATGACCGGTTTTCGTTACAGACAAGAAATGATGAGGATGACTCGCTGCACCGATGGCATCAATGGCGATTTTTAAATTACCATCTGTACCGTTTTTAAAACCAACCGGACAAGACAAGCCACTCGACAATTCGCGATGAACCTGGCTTTCTGTGGTACGTGCACCAATTGCACCCCATGAAATCAAGTCGGCATAGTATTGCGGCGTAATCATGTCGAGAAATTCGGTCGACGCCGGCATGCCCATATTGTTCAAGGTTAACAATAAGCTGCGCGCTTGACGCAAGCCATAGTTAATATCGAAAGTACCGTTTAAATAAGGATCGTTAATCAAACCCTTCCAACCGACTGTAGTGCGCGGTTTCTCAAAGTACACACGCATCACAATCAATAATTCTTTTTCATATTTTTTACGCAGCGGTAACAAACGCTCAGCGTACTCCAAGGCTGCTTTGGTATCATGAATCGAGCAAGGGCCGATAATCACCAATAACCGGTTGTCTTTACTATGCACTAAATCGGTAATTTCTTGACGGGTTTGATGAACCAATTCAGCAGCTTGTTCGCTAATCGGCAATTCATATAAGTGGACAATTGGCGGCAATAATTCGGCTACTGCTTTAATTCGGACATCATCTGTTTGGCGTGGTTGATTCATTAGGTTAAACTTTCTATTCTATTATTCACTAACTGCCGTATAGATTACCTTCTTTACATGAATTAAACAAGTAGTAAAATAAATATATTGAAATTTTATATCAAAAGACTAATTTTTTAATCCATTTGGTTATATAATTTTTTAATTTTTATTATTATTTGAAATTTTATTCTATATTAGTTTTCAAAATCCTCAAGCAGCAATACTGATCAGCATACTTCACCTATTTGCAATCTTTAAAAAAAAAGATCATTAAGATAGTTTTCATCCGATAAAAATAACCCTGAGATATTAGAAGTAACCGCGTGTTTACACAATATAGCAAATAAACATATTCTCCGATACAATTCCCCCATGGCCTATTCAGAAGACTTCAAACAACCCGTACTCAAAAAACTCCGTCAAGGATGGA